>JBLIAZ010000124.1:0-7364 GCA_047631875.1 Saprospiraceae bacterium | reverse complement strand
CTTAGTGGTATTGAAGTTTTTTGTTTTATTTTACTTATTAGTAATAAATTGAGTAAATTAACGGCACACAAAATGCATTCACTCTACACTATGCGAAAGTCTTTATTTTTAGTCTTAATTTTAGTCAGTGCGTTCTCACACGCAGGTGAAGATAAATCCTCATCAAAAACATTTAAAAGTTACCCGGTTGATGCATCTGTGACAAAAGACAAGTTCAGGTGGTTAGCTCAAGCTGGAGCTCAGCGCTTGGTTAGTGCTACTCAAATTACTATATCTTCTTTTAGTATAATGTATCAAAAGAAAAAAGGAGTTAAAGTTAAAGTGGTTGTAGTCAATTCTACTACTGGTAAAAAAGTTAAAACAGCTGGACCATTTGCAGCCAAAGCTGATGAAGAGGCTACAAGCTGGGATGTTGATTATTTATCTATTGACTTAGCTTTGAGTTTACAACCAGGATCTTATTTTATATACCCTGAATTATTAGAAGGAAAGTTGGGGTATTTGCCAAACTACAACCGATTAAACAGGGTTGACAATAGGTTTAAAATTTATCCTGGAATGTTTATTAATGATGTACGAGGAGAAGTTTGGGAGTATAAATTTGATGAGAAAGACGTAAAAAGTGAATCGAAACTGAATGATTATGGACCATTTTTAAAATGGGTTTTAGTTCAGGAAGCATCCCCTATTGCGGAAAATGATACAGCTAGGATTCGGGAGTTAATAAAATTAGTAGGGAAGGAGGGACAAAAAGAGGAACTTATTCCTAATGAAATCACCAAAGAGTTCGCCGAGATGAATAAAAAGATCGAGGCAAACCCTGGAAGTAAATCCGCTTTGAACGGTCGTGGTGCTGCAAACTCGAACATTGGTAACTACAGTGCTGCAATAAGGGATTTTACAGTGGCGATCGACTTGGACAGTTCGGATGTAGTTGCCATAACAAACCGAGGAATTACTTATGCGAAAATGGGTGAATACAAGTTGGCCCTGATAGATTTTGACGAAGCAATTACTTTTGACAACACTGATCCTTTGATTTATTATACCAAAGGGTTTGTCGAAAGACAACTAGGCTTGTATAACGAGGCTGTCAATGATTTTAGCAAAGCTGCTGCCTTTAATCCTAGAGATGAATTAACGTATTACATGAGGGCAAGAACCAAAATGGATCAGAAAGACTATAATGGGGCATTAGAGGATTTTGATAAAGCCTTGGTTGTTAATCCAAACTATTGGGCTGTGTTTAAGTACAGGGCCAAAGTATATGAGGAGCAGGGAGACTTCATTAAAGCAATTGATGATTACACGACATCTTTGTCATTAAATGAAAAGGATTCCACGATATATATATTTCGTGCCAATATTTATGAAAAACTAAAGAAGGACAGCTTGGCTGCACATGATTATAAAGAAGTTTTGATTTTGGAAAAGGACAACTTGCCGATATTACAAAAAATGGGAGAAGCATGTGTTAGAGCTGGTATGAATACCGAAGCTGTAGCTGCGTTTGATCATTTGCTTACGCTCGATCCCACTTATTATGACGCTTATTATTTTAGAGGAGTAGCTAAGTTTCAGTTAGGAGAAATGTCGAATGCTTGTGGTGATTGGACAATTGCCCAGCACAAACCTACCCAAGCATTGGAAGATGCGATAAAGAATCATTGTGGTAAATACGATACTAAATTGAAATAAACACCGGCAATTAGTTGCCATGTAAGGTGATTTAGAAAGCTAAATATTAAAAAAAGGAGGAGTATTTACTCCTCCTTTTTGCTTCAATTTAATTGATAGACACAGCTCGAATCTGTCCTCTAGTGTTTACTATCTACTAATGACATACCGCCAAGTTCCATCACCGGTAAAAATGTTAATTTCTTTGTTAATAAAACCCACCACAAACGCTGTTTTTTAAGTCGTTTCAGCTTTGGTTTGGTTTATATTTGTTTTACCTGTTTTGAGGCGTATTTTTCAACGGGTTTAAAGGACAAAAAAGAACAAATTTTATGAGCGATTCTACGGAAGATAAAAAAGATTATTCAGGTGATAGTATTCAGGTACTTGAAGGGTTAGAGGCAGTAAGGAAAAGACCTGCGATGTACATTGGTGACATTGCAACCAAGGGACTGCATCATTTAGTGTATGAAGTCGTTGACAACTCCATTGATGAAGCAATGGCTGGCTACTGCGATAAGATATCAGTAAGCATTAATGAAGGAAACTCTATTACGGTAAAAGATAATGGTAGAGGTATTCCTACTTCAATGAATACCAAAATGGGTAAGTCTGCTTTGGAGGTAGTAATGACTGTGCTTCATGCAGGAGGTAAATTTGACAAAGATACTTACAAGGTGTCTGGTGGTTTGCATGGTGTGGGTGTTTCATGTGTGAATGCATTGTCTACGGATCTGAAAGTTAGTGTTTACCGAGACGGAAAAGAGTTTCAACAAGAGTATTGCATTGGTAAACCGCAGTATGATGTAAAACAAATTGGAGAAACAACAGAGCAAGGGACGCAAGTTATCTTTCAGCCTGATGCTTCTATTTTTGTTGAAACAGTATATGAGTATGACATTCTTGCGAAAAGAATGCGAGAATTGTCCTTTTTAAATAAAGGGATCAAAATTATTTTAAGTGATTTAAGAGAAAGCGCTAAAGATGAAGAAGGAAATTTTAAAGAAGAAACTTTTCATTCGGAAGAAGGTTTAACAGAATTCGTAAAATACTTGGACTCAGCAAGGGAAACCTTAATTCCAGACGTGATTTACTTTGAAGGAGAAAAAGGAGGAGTTCCTGTTGAGGTTGCTATTTCATATAATACTTCCTACAGTGAAAACATTCACTCGTATGTAAATAACATCTGTACACAAGAAGGCGGAACACATTTATCTGGTTTCAGAAGAGGTTTAACCAGGACCCTGAAGAGCTTTGCTGATAAGTCAGGGTACTTGTCGAAATTGAAGTTTGATATAAGCAGTGATGATTTTAGGGAAGGATTAACAGCTGTAGTGTCTGTTAAAGTAGCAGAACCCCAGTTTGAAGGGCAAACGAAATCAAAATTAGGAAACAGAGAAGTCAGCGCTCCAGTTGATCAAGGAGTTAGTGAATCACTTAAGAATTATTTAGAGGAGCATCCGTCGGAGGCAAAAATTATCATTGACAAAGTGATATTAGCAGCACAAGCAAGACATGCTGCAACTAAAGCACGTGAGTTAGTGCAAAGGAAAACAGTTTTTTCTATTGGTGGATTACCTGGGAAATTGTCTGATTGTACATCAAAGGACCCTTCGCTTTCCGAATTGTATTTAGTGGAGGGAGATTCGGCAGGTGGTACTGCTAAATCAGGACGTGACAGGATGTTTCAGGCTATTTTACCATTAAGAGGTAAAATCTTAAACGTGGAAAAAGCCATGCAACACAAGGTGCTCGAAAACGAAGAAATTAAAAATATTTATACTGCGTTAGGTGTAACGATTGGAACCGAGGAAGACTCAAAAGCCTTGAACATTGAAAAATTAAGATACCACAAAGTAGTTATTATGTGTGATGCTGATATTGACGGTTCTCACATTGCCACTTTAATATTGACTTTCTTTTTCAGGCACATGAAAGAGTTAATTGAACATGGTTACATATATATAGCAACTCCTCCACTGTATTTAGTGAAAAAAGGAAACAACAGCAGGTATTGTTGGGATGATGCTGAAAGAGATGTAGCTGTAGCTGAATTGAAAGGAGCGGGAAAAGATACTAGTGTAGGTATTCAACGTTATAAAGGACTTGGAGAAATGAACGCTGAGCAGCTTTGGTCAACCACTATGGATCCAGAGTATAGAACATTAAGACAAGTTCAAATTGAGAATGCTCAAGAAGCAGACAGGACTTTCTCCATGCTAATGGGTGATGAAGTACCACCAAGAAGAGAATTTATTGAACAAAATGCAAAGTACGCTAACATAGACGCGTAATTTTGTTTATGATGCAGTTGTCAAATGCCTGGCGTGATGTCCAGGCATTTTTTTTGCTTTCACTTTAAACGTGTACTTACTTTTTTCGTTTCCTTGTAACAGGTAGTTTTAAGTACATTGGAAGAGTAATACTAAACATTAGCAAAAGACTCCACAAGTTGAACATTAACCTCCAACTTCCTAAACCACCTTTAATTACTGGATAATTAGTAAACATAGTGTTGTTATTAATTGATAGTCTCGACCAAGTTAAAAAAGCATCACCCATAGGTAACAATCCTGCTAAGACGTGCTTTTCATTGCCAAACTTTGTCTCAAAACCAAAAGAGGTAACAGTGCTATATAGCGCATCAGCTTGCTGCTGATGACCAAGTTTTTGAAAGGCACTGACCCCTACAATTGTGCCGGCAAAGCCTACTCCAAATACCACAGGACCAGAGTCAATATCTCCCCAACCGGATTTTCCTTTAGGATATTCTCTGATAGCAGGAAGGCCCAACCGAGTGAATAAGAATGAGTTTTGATACAGTTTAAGTTGTTCATCAGCAAATGATTTGTCAATTTCAGAAAGCATTCGCAGTATGAGTGAGCTGGAGCAACCTCTGGCACCTTCAATAGTTTCACCAGTAGCAGGGTTGGTTTTGTGAGGAATCATACCTGTGTATTCGTCCAAATGTTGTTTTACATCTTCAACCCACTTGTTGATTAAGATTTTATGCTCCTCTGTTTTCACTAAGCTTAAGGAAGCAATTGCTATGGACACATCCGCGGGCCAAGATTGCCCTTGATAAGTTTCAATATAAGGGGAGGACGCGCTTTTGATTGCATCGGATATAATGCCGCACTTGTATTGGGAACTAGTAAATTCATCTTCTGTTATCGTTGAAGAGTCTTGAACGTCCAATATATTTGAAAGCAAGTAATTTGACCAACCTTGGTAAAAAATCCCGTATTCTGGATCTAAATAAATTGGAAACGAGAGCTTGCAATCATCTGCAATGATCTCTGAATAAGCAAAGCGGGCTTCAACCAAAGACCGCGCGTATAAATCACTGGATTTGTCTGATTGCCTTGCTACTTCACACCAACTAAGGCCATAAAGGGCGTTAACAAAAACTTTACCTTCAGGAAATAACGATTGCATTCTATCACCTAGATCATTTTGCTTTAATTCCTCCTCTAAAAAGTTTAATCTAGCGATCAGCTCATGATTTTTAGTCATGCCTTTTCCTTGAGTATTAAAATACAACGATACATTTACCCACATTAAAATAGAGCAAACAAGCACTGAGAATAAAATGTAAATTTTCCTTTTCAAAGAATCAAAAGATTAATCTAATGCTAAGACAAACGAAGTAAAGGAATTTATTCTTTTGCTTCCCAAACAACTTCCACATCCCAATTTGCTCTGATGTTAACAGGACCTGAGTAAAGCTTCACCTCTTCTGATTGTTTGTGCTGAATGTAGCTTCCTGGAGACCATCGTTTATCTGCGTTTTCATCAATTACAATTTTAAGGCTGTACTTGGCTGGAAGAAGTCCCAGCATGTCGATGGTTCCTTTATTATTACTGATTATAAACTGCTGTACTACTTTTCCATTTTGCAACAATTCTAATACGTAGTTATCTCCCCAAGGGAAATCGTATATCAATATTAAGTTACCCAATTCTTTGGCTTTACTTGTAGGAAAATCATACTTTAAACTGTCTAAAGTTTCGCCCAATAAGCTCGTAAATGCTGCTGAATCCGCAATAATTTTGTAGTTACTGTTTTCCTTGAATTGGTAATTCAGGTTCACTTGATTACTTACTTTATCAAATGTATTTCCAGTAATTTGATGCGTAACGCTATCTACTACTAGGTAAAAACAGCTGTCATAAAAACTTGCTAAAGGTTTGTTAAAGGAAAATATTAAAGGCATGTTAAAGTTACTCGCAAACGTCGGTCTATAATTTGTGGAAACACTAAACGCTAAAGCTTTTTTTCCAATCTTCACTTTTAATGAATCCCGAGTCAGAGTATCCACAGCAACCGATAGCAAGTACTTATTTGAGGCATTAAACAACGCGCTGTAAAGCGTTAAACTATCATGATCGTTGTTCCATTGCTCGATAATTGAATCGGTTGGCACAATTGAATCTATGAAATTAATTTGAAAATTTTCAGAGACAGGTTTGTTAAATGTCAACAGTATTTGTCCTGAATATTCCGAACTAGGCTTAAATATTTTTTGTTCTTCTGCTTTGGATTGAAAAGTGTGCAGTTCAATTTTATCACTGTCATTTGGAATGATCATAAGCTCGTCCGAGAAAGCTATTTTTTCATCAGGTAAATCATACAAGTAATTGTTGTTTCCATCCTTTAAAGCGAATATTTTATATGAACCAGAAGCTAAATTGGTAAACTTAAAACGGCCATCTTTAACCACAGCAAAATAGGTGGGAAGAACAGTTGATGGGGCACTGTCAGCGAAATTTTTATATAAATGAACCAGCATGTCATTTTCATTTTCCTCTGTCAAAGCATCATGAATAGTTCCTGACAAAGTTAAAGAGTCCAAGATGTCACCAGTTGAGAACACAAACATGTTGCTGTCCAACACATTGTTTTCGTTTAAGTCAACAATGGACTCTCCAAAAAACAAGGTGTAAGTAGTGTTTTCATTAAATGTGCTGTCAAAACTCAGTATCAACGTTTTTCCCGAAAGCCTGTATTTTGGAAAGGTTTTAACGGGTGGAGAAATCAGAAAATTCTTTTTAAAGGACTTGATTTGAACGTACTCGTCAAATTTGATAGTAATTTTTTTACCTGTAAAATTGGTTGAAAAATTTTCGGGACTACTTTTTGTAATTTGTGGAGCCTGTTCATCTTTTGGCCCCCCAGTTGGCGTACCACGCATTCCACATTGCACCAACAAAATAGACATAAAAAAAGCAATGCCTAAAAAACCAATCCTTTTTAAAATGATTCGTTTTTTAGGCATTGCTAAAATTTTGTAGATATACAGCTTAGTTATGGTAAACCAAAGATGCAGCACCTAAGATACCAGCTTCGTTTTCCAGCTTAGCTCTTTTGATCACTAATTTATCAGTGTAGTATCCAGTACCTAATTCTTTTACTATTTTTTCTCTTGCAGCAGGCTCAAAAAACTCTAACGCTCCTGCAACTCCACCTCCTAATAAGAAAGTATCGATGTCTAACACCCTCATTACGTTCACTAAAGTTTCACCAATTAAGTTACCTGCCCTTTTGAAAACATGCAACGATAAAGCATCGCCTTGTTTTGCAGCATCGTACATGTCTTTTGGGCTTAATGTTGTTTTTCCTTGTAAAACAGAATCCTTATACTCCGGCTTAGCTAAACAAGAAACACCATAAGCACCTAATTGAT
>JBLIAZ010000123.1:0-7385 GCA_047631875.1 Saprospiraceae bacterium | reverse complement strand
AGATGCAAATTCTAGTAAGAAAAAATCTAGAAGAAGAACTAAAAAGAAAACGTCTGATACTGCACCTGTTGCTGAAAAAGTAGAAGCTGCAATTGAAGATGCTGAAGTAGTTGAGGTAGCAGAAGAAACTCCTGCTGCTGAAGTAGAAGCTACGGAGGTGAAGGAAACTCCTGAAGCTAAAAAGGAAGATGTTAAAGAAGATGACGATGCTAAAAAAGATGGTTCTGACAAATAGGAATAATGTTAGCATTTAGTTAATAAAAATAAAGAAGGATGGTGTTTTAAACATTATCCTTTTTTTATGTTTGCACGGCAAAAATAAGGTTGTAAATTGAATAAATTTGAATCAACGAAATGAAGTACGTACCTAAGAAGAAAGCAGTATTAGTTTTAGAAGACGGAACAGTTTATCATGGTGTTTCTGCGGGTAAACAAGGGACTACTTTTGGGGAGATTTGTTTTAATACCGGGATGACTGGTTATCAAGAGATATTTACAGACCCAAGTTATTTTGGACAAATTGCTGTGATGACTAATGCACACATTGGAAATTACGGAGTAATGGCAGGCGAAGTAGAATCCGATTCTGTTAAGATTTCTGGGATGGTTTGCAAGAATTTCTCTACGATATACAGCAGGGCTAGTAGCACAGGGTCATTACAAGATTATTTGGACGACGAAGGAGTGGTGTCAATTGGTAATGTGGATACTCGTGCGTTAGTTCGACACATAAGGAACAAAGGCGCAATGAATGCTGTGATTTGTTCGGAGGATGTATCGGTGGAAGAGTTAAAAGCAAAATTAGCTGAGGTGCCGTCTATGGCAGGATTGGAATTGGCTTCTAAAGTTTCTACAAAAGAATCATTTTTTTACGGTGATGAAAATGCTCCAATAAAAGTGTCAGTACTTGACCTGGGAATTAAAAAGAACATATTAAGGTGCATAAGTGAAAGAGGAGTTTACTTAAAAGTATTCCCACACAACACTCCTGCTAAAGAATTACTAGACTGGAACCCTGATGGCATATTTTTGTCTAATGGACCTGGTGATCCGTCAGTTATGGCCGATGTGCAAGTAGAAGTTAAAACATTGCTGGGTGCAGGATTACCTGTTTTTGGAATTTGTTTAGGACATCAAATGGTTGCAATTGCTAACGGTTTAGGGACTGCAAAAATGCACAATGGGCACCGAGGGATTAATCACCCAGTTAAAAACCTCAAGACAGGCAAGGGGGAAATCACATCTCAAAATCACGGTTTTGTGGTTAGCTTGGAAGATGCTGAGAAAAACCCTGACATAGAAGTCACTCATGTGCACCTGAATGACAACACATTGGCAGGTTTGAAAATTAAAAATAAAGACATATTTTCTGTTCAATACCACCCAGAATCATCACCAGGACCACATGACTCTAGGTATTTGTTTGATGAATTTGTAGAGTTATTAAAAAGTAAGAAATAATCAATTAAGAAAGATAAATTATGAGTTACATTGCAAAAGTACACGCAAGACAAATCCTTGATTCCAGAGGGAATCCTACTGTAGAAGTTGAGGTAATTACTGAAAATGGACTTTTTGGAAGAGCAGCAGTTCCTTCGGGAGCATCTACTGGAATACACGAAGCTGTTGAATTAAGAGACGAAGACGAAGGGATTTACCTTGGTAAAGGTGTATTGAAAGCGGTTGAAAACGTCAATGGAGTAATCAACGATGCTTTAGTTGGTAAACATGTTTTTGATCAAAATGAAATTGATGCAGCGATGATCTCATTAGATGGTTCTGCGAATAAAGGAAATTTAGGTGCAAATGCTATTTTGGGAGCATCTTTAGCTGCTGCGAAGTGTGGTGCTGATAATGCAGGGTTACCATTGTACAAATACGTTGGTGGTGTTAACGCTAATACTTTGCCTATCCCAATGATGAACATCATTAATGGAGGTTCTCACGCAGACAACTCCATTGATTTTCAAGAGTTCATGATTGCACCTGTAGGAGCTGAATCATTTTCTCAAGCACTAAGAATGGGAACAGAAATTTTCCACAATTTAAAATCTGTGTTAAAGGGAAAAGGAATGAGTACTAACGTTGGTGATGAAGGGGGGTTTGCACCAAACTTAGGTTCTAATGAAGAAAGTATAGAGGTTATCATGCAAGCAATTGAAAAGGCAGGTTACAAGCCGGGAGAAGATGTTTGGATCACTATGGATGCCGCTGCTGCTGAGTTTTATTTGAAGGACGAAGGAGTTTATCATTTACATAAGTCATCAGGGGATAAATTATCGTCTTCAGACATGGTTAGTTTATGGGCAGATTTAGCTGCTAAATACCCTATCATGTCTATTGAGGATGGACTAGATGAAGACGATTGGAAAGGATGGAAAGAATTGACAGACGTACTAGGTAAAAAAATCCAATTAGTTGGTGATGATTTATTTGTGACAAACGTAGACAGGTTGAAACAAGGTATTGATCAAGGAATTGCAAATTCAATTTTGGTAAAAGTTAACCAAATTGGTTCTTTGTCAGAAACTATAAATGCAGTTGACATGGCACACAGAGCGTCTTATACTTCTGTAATGTCTCACAGGTCAGGTGAAACGGAAGATGTGACAATAGCTGATTTGTCAGTTGCATTGAATTGCGGTCAAATCAAAACGGGTTCTGCTTCAAGAACTGACCGTATTGCAAAATATAATCAGTTATTGAGAATTGAAGAGCAATTAGGAGCTTCAGCTAAATATTTAGGTAAAGATTTAAAGTTTGTTTAACCAACAATACTTATTGGAATAATTAAAGGGGAGGCCATTCGGTCTCCCCTTTCGTTTTAAACAGAAGTATTAAACTGAAGTAATTACGCAAACTGTTTACTATCTTTGTATTCATGTCACTAACAATCCAATATCAATTATCCGACTGGTTACCTACTACCTTGAAAGAAGTGAGAATAAGGGGTTGGGAGGAGCTGGATGTTATTCTATTTTCGGGAGATGCCTACGTTGATCATCCCTCTTTTGGTTCAGCTGTCATTGGCAGGTTAATTGAAAAGGAAGGCCTACGGATTGCCATCGTTCCCCAACCAAATTGGAGAGATGATTTGCAAGATTTTAAAAAGTTAGGAGAACCTAAAATGTTTTTTGGAGTGACAGGAGGTTGCATGGACCCGATGGTTAATCATTATACGGCAAGCAAACGAAAGCGAACTACTGATGCGTACACTCCTGGAGGCGAGGCAGGTTATCGACCTGACAGGGCAACTTCTGTATACACTAAAATCCTCAAGGATTTGTATCCTGATGTTCCAGTACTTATTGGGGGGATTGAAGCATCCTTGAGACGTGTAACGCATTACGATTATTGGTCGGACAAACTCATGCCCGACATACTAAGTACATCTGGTGCAGACATGTTGATGTACGGTATGGGAGAACAGGCTTTACGTGAAATGATTCGATTGTTAAAAAGAGGAGTTCCGTTTGAGCGTTTAAAGACCATAAAACAGACGGCCGTACTTACTGACCAAAGTGTACCTAAAAATAAGCAGTGGGAGGACGTAGAAATAAATTCTCACGAAGATTGCATGAGAGATAAAATAGCTTATGCCGCAAACTTTAAAGTAATTGAACAGGAATCGAACAAGTCGTTTGCAAGGAGAATTATTCAGAAAACAGGAGGTAAAGAATTGATAATCAACCCGCCATTCCCTACCATGCTTGAAAAGGAAATGGATGCATCGTTTGATTTACCATATACAAGAATGCCGCATCCGCGGTATAAAAAGCGAGGAACTATTCCAGCTTATGAAATGATAAGACATTCGGTGAACATGCACCGTGGTTGTTTTGGAGGATGTAGTTTTTGCACAATTTCTGCGCATCAAGGAAAATTTATTGCAAGCAGGTCTGAAAAATCAATATTGAAAGAAGTGGAGCAGGTAACAAAAATGCCTGATTTTAAAGGTTACATAAGTGACATGGGAGGGCCTTCCGCTAACATGTACAAGTTGAAGGGAATCGACATGGATATCTGTGATAAATGTGTGAGTCCGTCTTGTATACATCCTGTGGTATGTTCTAATTTAGACACTAGTCACAAGCCGATGACTGACATTCTAAGGAAAGTAGATGCGATTCCTGCAGTAAAGAAAGCATTTGTAGGCTCAGGTATTCGATATGATTTATTGTCAGAAAGTTACAATAAAAATGGAGATGAATCTTTAGATGAATACCTTGAGCAAGTGGTGACGAGGCACATTTCTGGTAGGTTAAAAGTAGCTCCTGAACATACTTCTGAGAAGACGTTGAAACTGATGAGAAAACCTTCTTTTAAACACTTCAAAAATTTCAAAGAAAAATACGATCGAATCAATGAAAAACACGGTCTAAACCAACCTTTGATTCCATACTTTATTTCTAGTCACCCTGGATGCGAAAAAGAAGACATGGCAGAATTGGCAGCTGAAACAAAAGCCCTTGGTTTTCAGTTGGAGCAAGTTCAAAATTTCACACCTACACCAATGACAGTGGCGACAGTAATTTATTACTCAGGCGTCCATCCGTATACCCTCAAGCCAGTGTATACAGCTATAAAAAAAGATGAAAAAGCAGACCAACACATGTTTTTCTTTTGGTACAAAAACGAAAACAAGAACAGGATAAGCAAGGAGTTACACATCATGAAACGTCCTGACCTGCAAGAGCAACTGCTTGGGAAGGAAACCTCTAATAAGAACGAGAGTGTACCTACATGGCTGCAGCAAAGAAGGCAATCTGATAAAAGTAAAAAACTTAAAAAGGGAAAGCGATAGTCACTCCGGTTTTCTCACTTACGCGGCAACACCTCCTATCATACCCCAGTTTTCACTTTCAATGAAATTGTTACTTGACTTGTTGTCAATGAATTTAATTTCGGAAATAGGATAGTGCCTTAGGAACTTGTTATAAAACAAAGGTAATGCAGACTCCCTGTAACTGACTTGAGATTTACATTCGATTAAGCGTTTCACTAATTCAATTTGCAAGGACGGTGATGCCACCTTTACAGCATTGTTGTTAATGACTACTTTTTGATTTGCAATCGTGCAGTGTATTGATGTGTTCATGTTGTATTGGTTTTAAGTACAATACAATAATACAAGGGCAGACCGTAATTAGTTTACGGTGTGATATAAATTTAGTAAAACATTTGAATTAGTATTCAGTATAGTGAATTACTACGGATGCAGGTGAGGTTGAATTATTTGCTCCATTTAGTTTTACCTGTTCAGGGTGAGCAAATGAATTCAATACAGAAAATTCAAAATTAGCTTCTTCACCAGCTAGCAGTTTTTCTGAAAGTAATGTTTCAATGTCAAAAACGTATTGGTTGTTGTCCGCATCAAAAACAGCTTGTACACCTTCCGAACTACTGTCACTAGCTTTGTGAATCGTTAAGCTTGTAGGGTTGCTGTAACCACTATTAGTGTTTGCTGGAATTGTTACAATGGCTTTGTTAATCAAAAAATTACCACTGTTAAACCATGTCAATAAAGATGAGATTTCAATACCTGCTTTAATGGATCCTAACCCCTGCACGTAAAAATTGGTATTTCCTAGGCTGTTGTTGCTGATTTGAGCGCTCACTTCTGCTCCGTTTACATCAAAAGCAGCGTGATAAAAGCTTCTGGAGTTAGATGAAGGTGAAAATGTAACAGCACCATTGCTTCCTGAAGTGTTTTCAGCGTAATTTATTGTCAGTATTATTTCGTCCGCATTTACAGCATACACACTTCCAGTGTTGGCAAGGTAAGTAGAAGTTGGCGCAATCGAAAAGCCTTGAAAAACATCAGTAAATATTTCTGAAGTAGTGAAAATGACATCTCCAACAGCAATGATTTCTTCACCAAAGGCCTTGTCAATAATGACGGACACTGTTCCGGTGTCGTTGTTTTCTATTGTAAAGGTGCCAATGTTACCACTTACAGAGACCAACGAGTCCGAGGTTAAGTAATTAACTTCTTTGTCTACGCTTGCACTAGTTTTGCTCACTTTGAACGATTGAGAAAAAGAGGTGCCGTAAGCTCCCGTAATTCTGAGACTTAAAGAAACCGAAGTGACTGTGATTCCCCCCTCTGGGATTCTATAGTTTAAGTCTGTCGGTGCGATAGAGGTATAACTGGTTGCTAAAATAGTTCCCAATTCGTCAGTATTGTAGCCACCTATAAAAACAGAGGTGCCAGAATTTGACGGTGTATTTTGACTCATTTTAGAAAAAGTATTCAGTTGAAAGGTATCAATTGACGAGCTACTTAAGGTGCTGTCCCCAGTATTTAGACCAATGCTGTCATTTTCCTTTTTACAAGAAAAATGAAACAAGAACAATGTTAAACCACTAAGAATTAAAAAGATTTTTTTCATTTTAAACCAGTCTTACTCGGCACTAACGTTTTCTTCTTCTAAAATAGTATCATAAAATGCATCAAATTCTTCAACGAAATTATTTTCATCGAATTCTTTAAGGGTCGGTTTGCCCATTTTATCAACGTAATCAAGTAAGTCTTGATCCAAGTTGTTGCTTCCTATAATAATGGCGTCCGACCAATTTGCAGCGTACTTTTGAAGGTTTTCGTGGTTGGCTTCTTTAACCGCTTCTGTGTCTTCAATATCTACTCCGTCTAACACAGCTTTAAAGGCATAATCATCACTGAGTTTTCCTTCGAAACCACTTTTGTATAAAGAAGTAATTACTTTTGTATTTTCAAAGATTGGTTCTTCGGAAAATGCACGTTTAATGTACATTGGTACAAGGGACGTCATCCATCCGTGACAATGCACTATGTCAGGAGCCCATCCTAATTTTTTTACAGTTTCTAAAACTCCTCTACAATAAAAAATTGCTCGTTCATCATTGTCTTCAAATTCTGCACCAGATTTATCAGATAATCCTGCTTTTCTTCCAAAATAATCGTCGTTGTCAATAAAATATACTTGAATACGTGCCGCTTGAATTGAGGCCACTTTAATGATTAAAGGGTGATCGTTGTCATTGATGATTAAATTCATTCCTGATAATCTGATCACTTCGTGAAGTTGATTACGACGTTCGTTGATACAACCAAATTTCGGCATGAAAGTCCTAATTTCTTTTCCTTTTTGCTGAATACCTTGAGGGAGGTTTCTTGCAGTTTTTGCAATTTCCGTTTCCTCTAAATAAGGAAGCATTTCTTGTGTGATAAAAAGAACTCTTTTTTTGCTCATGTCTAGATTTGTGTTAGTTTTTCAGCGATATATTCGCTTCGTAATCTAAAGAATTAGTCGTTTTTGATAGCTGCAAAGATACTAAAACTATATGAGGTATTCAAAAGATGTTTCTTTCTAAACCAGATATAATTTCGATTCATATCTAAATTA
>JBLIAZ010000122.1:0-7438 GCA_047631875.1 Saprospiraceae bacterium | reverse complement strand
ATTTGGAATTCCATGGATTCGAAATCCGACAAATCAAGTACAATGTTTTCTTTTGTTTCAACTTCGTCGTCGTCTGAATATACATCAATGGAAATCCCAGTAAAAGCGTATTGGTATTGGTCTCCTAGTGTATATTCGAAATTTAGTTCTTGTTTGTTATTGAGAAAACATTTTGAATTTCCTTCGAGGTCTTCGTCCGTGTAACTTGAAGAATAAACATTTTCATGAGTTAGCAACTCTAGGCTGTACTTTTTATTTGTGTACAATGCTCCACTCACCATCAAGGTTAAAATGAAACACAGGTAAGCCAGTTTGTATTTTTGAAAATTCATCAAAATTATATCTAGTAGTACACAAGTTTAAAACCTTGTGAAGTTAGCATATAATCTGAAACGTTCAAACGGATAGATAAGCTGTTCTTTGATAATTTACTTTTTTCCGACAAGCTTCAGGAAAAACTTTTTGTAAGCTGTTGGATTGAAAATTGCAGAATCAGAGGTGGCTTTATAAGTAAGGAATATACCCACCGGCAGCAGGATTAACGTTGCCATCCACATGCCCTCATAAGCTTCCCATGATCCATTTTTAGCAAGCTTTTCACCCACAATACTTAGTACGTGAAAAGTCAAGAATAAAAATACAGAAATAATTACAGGAGCACCAAGCCCCCCCTTTTTAACTATAGCGCCAAAAGGAGCTCCAACAAAAAACAACAATATACAAGCAAAGGAGAGGGTGAACTTTCGGTGAAATTCTACCTTGTGCCGATTTTGAATTTTTTTCTGGTTGTGTAAAACCATACTCGAGGAATGAACATAATTTTTAGCATTTCTAGCTATGTCGGTGGCGTGGTGCAGGACTTGTTTCCACTTGATGCTGTCGAAATTATGGAGAATTATAGCTTTAGACAACGGGTAGGGAGTGATGGTATCATAACTTATGGTACTGTCTTCCGTGAAATAAAAGTTTCGGTTAAGATCGTCGTACAATTGTAGACTCCGTTTCGCTATTTGAAGTTCCATGCTGTCAATTGACTCTTCTAATTCTGAAATGTTCCTCATCTTGGAATTCGAGGAATAATTCCCTTTTTCCTTTCTCACAAACTTGAAGCTTTCTAAATCAAATATAATTTGATTTTCCTTGAAGTGATTGTGAACCAAGGGGTAGCTTTTCTGTTGGTTAATCTTGCCTGCCTCACTTTCTTGATCGTATGCGTTGCCATCAATTAAAGTCAGGACTAAAAGGTTGCCATCATTTCCTAATTCCATCCTGCCAGAATCTGCCGTTATGAACCTGTTGTTGTCAAGCTTATTTTGAAAAATAATGATGTCCTTTAAAGTTTTGTCTGGGTATTTCTTACCTATTCTAATACTGTATCCATCCAATTGATTGTAAAATACTCCTTCGGGAATACTTAATTCAGGTTTTTGTCGGGACACATCACGAAGCAACATTTTTAAATTTTTGTTGGTCCTTGGCAATACATTGTTCGAGAAAACAAAAGCGAGTCCAGTAAATATGGTGACCAATAAAATCAACGGAAACATAGCCCGCCACAGGGATATGCCTAAAGATTTTATGGCTGTCAGCTCCACTGTTTCTCCCAGCTTTCCATAGGTCATGATGCTTGACAATAAAATAGCAAGAGGCAATGACAGGGGTACTTGGTTTAGTGAAGCGTAACCAACCAATTCCGCGATCACACCTAATTCAATACCTTTACCTACAATGTCCTCCAAATACTTCCAAAACCAGATCATGAGCAACAGGAAGTTGGTCACAAACAAGGTCATAAAAAAAGGACCTAGAAATGATTTTAATAAAAAGAGGTGGAGTTTTTTCAAAGCGTATGATTTACCTAACTCGGATTATTGCTGCTGGTTGTTTTTGAACTTAAGAGTTTTAATGAGGTCACCGTTTTTAGCGTAGACTTTCATTTTCCCATGTTTAATGCCTTTTACAAACTTAGCTTTGGATTTTATTTTTCCGTTAGAATAATATTGAATCATTTTTCCGTGAATTTTCCCGTTTGAATACGGTGTAATCAAACTTATGGCATCCATTTGTCCATCAAAGTACGTGTACCAAAGTCCATCCTTGATGGAAATCGATTCAGCAGTGGTACCTCTGACTTTTCCCAATACACCTTTTCGAATGGCTTTTTTCTTTGATATTATTTTGTAAGATCCTTTTTGACGAAGTGTAGCCCCTTTGTCATGCCAGTCAGTCCATTCTCCTACTTTAGCATCATTTTTATAGCTTCCTTTAATTCCTGTTTTGCCATTTTTGTAGTACTGGATGAAGGAACCATTTTTCATGTTGTTGGTGTAAAAGGTAATGTACTTCGCAACCCCATTCCTGTAGTAACCCTCCCATTTACCATCCATTAAACCATTTTCAAACTCACCTTCAGTTTTAACCTTTCCGCTTTCATACCACTCTGTCCAATGTCCGTCTTCCTCGTCGTGTTCAAATTGACCTACTTTGGATTTATTGCCATCAGGAAAAAAAACAGCGTAAGGACCATTCCTTAAATTATTCTCAAAGTTTACCGTTTTTAATACTTGTCCGCCTTTGTAAAAGTAAGTCCATTCCTTGATTTTTAAGTCCTCGATGTAATGAGCGTAGTGCTCTACCTTTCCAGTTGCTGGAAAATAGAAACTCCATTTTCCAGTCCGTGCCCCCATGTCAAATTCCCCGTCAATTATTTTATTTCCTTTTTCGTACCATGACCACAAACTGTCCTCCACACCTGTGTTAAAAAAACCTTGACTTACCTTTTTTCCGTCTGCATCAAATTGATAAAATTCGCCATGCTCTTTACCGTCAATGTAATTTGTGCTGTCTTGGACTTGGTCATTGTTATAGTACAACAAGTAAGTTCCGTTTAAAGTTCCAGCAACGTAATTTGAAACTATCCATTTACTTCCGTTTCGGTACCATTTTTTTGTCGCACCTTCAGGTTTCCCATTGGTATAAATGATTTCGCTTTTTGGTTCACCCCCCATGTAAAACTCCATTAAGGTTCCAGCACCATTTACTACAGTTTGTTCTCCTTTTTGATTCCATGCCTCCAATAAGCTGTCTAAACCTGCTCGGTGAAATACTTTTTTGAATTTCCCACCATCAAGATAAGTGTAGGTAAATAAACTGTCCTTTACGTTATTTTTGTAATTTCCTTCCCATTTCTTTTGACCATTTTCATAGTAGGAAATCCAGTGTCCGTCTCTTTTGTCCAACTTGAAACTTCCTTGGATTTTGATGTTGCCGTTTGAATTGTAACTCACGTATTCTCTTTCCCTCTTGTCCAAATGAAAAAAGCCATCGTCCTTCTTTTTTCCGTTTGGATAAAAATAAGTGACTTGCCCTTCGTACTTCCCCATTAAGTAATTAGCGATTTGTTTGACTACTCCATTGTCATAATAAAAGCTCCACTTTCCATGTTCCAAGCCATTTAAGTAAGCTCCTTCGGCTTCAATTTGTTTATTAGGATATAGGTTTTGATATGCTTGGTAACCAGGGTCTTTTTCAAGTTTCGTGGATGTTTGAGCTTGAATAGTTAATGTAAACAGGGCAAGAGTAAGGAGTGAAAAATGTTTAATCATGGGATATGAAATTTAGTCAGGAGTAAAAATATCAAAAAAACTTCATTGAACTTGGTTGTTAACCTACTTTAAAAAATGGGGCATACAACATACTAACGGGCATATGCCTTTAAGTAATTATAATAGGAGTTAAGTTTACCGTCTAAACAAATGCTTGCCCGATTAATGATGTTATTTTTATCCTCATTCAATAATTCTGGAATGATGTCATTAATCAAAGCCGTTCCAAAATCTTTTGATGCATCTTTTGGGAGTTCACATGGTAAATTGTCCACCGCCATGATTGTAATTCCATTTTCATCAAAAGGATCTACTTCGCTGTTTGTTTTAGGGTCAAACCCAAACAAAGGGTGAGCGATGGTGGTTGATCTTAATGTGGTTGGCACTGACCCCTGAATATCACAAGTAATGTCAGCAATGACTTTTGTTTTAAATTCGGTTTTGGTGCAATCCTCGATTGTAAACAATGGTCCCGACTCGTTATCCCAGTAGTGACAACTGATGAAAATGTCAGCCGGATTTAAATAGGGTAAAAAGTTGACCTTATATTTAGCCGAGTTTTTGTAAAAATGAGGATAGGAAAATTCAGCTTCACCCTGTAAACTGTAATAGTGATGACACTTCATTTGAGTATAAACCGCTTTGTCGAATGTTTCGTTGATGTATTCTTCAGGATTTGCTTTTGTAACTCCAGCAAGTTCAAGTAGTTCCATTGCACCATGAGCCACACGTCCATTTCCTGACAGTGTAATTTTTATGTTACCCACATTAATTTTTTGAAGTTCAGAGGTGATTTCCGCCATGTCTTCGCACAAATTAGCAGGCTTTAGTTCAAAGGTTTTTGTCCGTTGTCCCCAAGCGAGTAGAGCATTGTAGCTTCCTACAATTCCTGCATAACGGCCAAATCCTAATATTCGCTGACTATCGGTGTCTTGTAAACATTCATAATCGACCATTTGAATGCGCTTTTTTAGCAAAGTTTGGAGCAACGTCTTATTGTAGGGCTGCTCCTTGATGGTATGCGAAAAGAAAAAGTATTTTTTACCTGGGATTAAATCTTGTTTTCGGACTTCTTTTACACCAAAAAGCACATCGCAATCAGACAAATCCTCTTGTAGAATAATTCCTCGAGCACTGTATTCCTCATCCTTAAAACACCTCACTTTACTCGGCTGCACCACCAAGTTCAATCCAAAATCCTTCACTAATATTTCGCACTGCTCCGGAGAAAATGGAACTCGTTTATCCGGCGGAGTTTTACCTTCTTTTATGATGCCTATTTTCATAGATAATTTAGGTTTGAAAATGGTTGTTATTTAATTTTCTATATTTTGTTCTAGGTCACTTGCAAATCACTCAATTCCTTATATATCCCGTCTTGCTTTATCAACTCACCATGTGTTCCAACTTGTGAAATTTCTCCTTCGTCTAGTACCACAATACAATCTGCATTTCGGATGGTGGATAGCCTGTGGGCAATTACAATTGATGTCCTGTTGAGCATCACTTTGTTCAATGCGTCTTGCACGATGTGTTCTGATGAGGTGTCAAGGGCTGAGGTAGCTTCGTCTAATATTAATATCGGCGGGTTTTGAAGTACCGCCCTAGCAATACAAAGTCTTTGTTTTTGTCCGCCACTTAATTTTCCTCCGCCGTCTCCAATGGTGGTGTCTAAACCATTTTCCAGTTTGTTTGTGAATTCTAAAGCGTTGGCAGTAGCAAGTGCTGCGGTAATTTTTTCATCTGAAATTCCGTCAATTCCTAAAGTCAAGTTGTTCCTCACAGAATCGTTAAACAAAATAGAATCTTGTGTGACAATTCCTGTCAATCTTCGTAATTCTCCAAGGTCAATGTCTTTGATGTTTACCCCGTCCATCAATACTTCTCCTTTTGTAGCTTCTTGAAAACGAGGAAGTAAATCTGCCAAAGTCGACTTTCCACTTCCTGAATGTCCAACCAATGCGTATGTTTTTCCTTTTTCAAAAGTGAAATTGATGTCTTTAAGGACCCATTCTTTTTCGTATTTGAAATGTACGTGTTTCAATACGATGTCACCTTCTAAGGTCTTTTTATTTAAAGCGTTCTCTTTGTTTTTAATAGTGACTTCAGCGTTCAGTATTTTTTCAACTCTTTCGAGAGAAGCGGCGGATTGATGCATGGAGGTAATGGCGTCCGTAAGTCCTTTAATTGGAGTGATTAGGCCATACAAGTACATTAAGTACACAATAAAAGTAGATCCGACAAATGAACCGTCAAACACCCTGTATCCACCAACTATGAATACGATACAAAACAATATGATTCCCAAAAATTCACTGGTGGGAGCAGCTAAAGTTTTTTTACGGGCCGCTTTGGTGGACAAACTAAAAAATCGACGATTATATACTTCAAATTTTTTGATGAAAATTTTCTCTACAGCGAAAGCTTTAATAATCTTTAAACCCGTCAAGGATTCCTCGAAAACGGTCACTACTTCTCCAATTTTTTCTTGTGCTTTAGCGGAGGTTCTTTTTAGTCCCTTTCCAATTTTTGAAATGATGATTCCCATAAAAGGGACAAGAACTAAGATGACTAAGGTCAATTGGACATCTACAAAAAGCATAAGCCCTAAGAACGCGACGATGTTGATGGGTTGTTTAATGAATGCATCAATTGCTGCGATGCCTAATTCAATTTCTTTGACATCATTGGTCATCCTACTCATGATGTCTCCTTTTTTTTCATCACTAAAATAGGAGATAGGAAGCTTTAGCACTTTTTTATAAGCCTCCTTCCTAACAATAGCAATGATGTCGTTTCTGATGGGAGCAAGCACCCACTTTGCCATGTATGTAAAGACATTTTTAAAAAAGAAACTAGCAATTGTAAGTAGGCATATGATAACCAATACTCGTTTTTTTCCATCAACCATTCCTGTTTCATGGTTAAGGATCATGTCAGCAAACCAGCCGTTTAATTCAAATTCTAAAAATTCCGTACTAAAAGTATCATTTTTGTTTTCTCCAGTAAATTGCGTGTAATCAAAATTAGGGCCTTTGAAAAGCAGGTCAAGAATGGGTTTTAACATCGTCAATGAAATGACATTAAAAACCATGGCAAGCACATTGAACACTATGTTTAAAAAGCCGTAGCCTTTGTAGTGTTTTACATATATGAGTAACTTTAGTAAACCTTTCATGTGTTGTTGCTGGGAAATGTACTTGTAAAAGTCTTAATAAATGGATTGATGTCCAAAAATATTGTAAATTTGGCAATCGAAAAGATTATTATAAACCGATTAAAATAAAAAAAAGATGAGTATTAAAGCATTATTAGGAAGTTTGATGATGGGAGTTATGCTAATGTTTAGTTGTTGTAACGGAGACTCTTGCAAAAAAGACGGAGCAGGACATCACTGTGATAAATCTGATTCAACAAAGTGTTGCAAAGGAGATTCAACAAAATGTGATCATGCGACGAAATGCGCAGCTGATTGTCAAAAAGCATGTTGCAAAAAGGAAGACGGTGCTCATAAATGTGCTCATGCTGATTCTGTAGATTGTGCTGAGGCATGTCATGCGGCAGTTGCTGATTCTACTGTAATGGAAGATGAAACATTGGAAGAAGTAGAGGGAGAAGATGGTCATGAAGAACACAATCACTAATATAGTTATTAGTTGCTAGTTTCTAGCGATGTGGAAAAGCGGTGTACTTGAAGTGCACCGCTTTTTTTTTAAGATGTAAATTTAGGTGTGATTTTTGGATTTTTGTACTGTGAATATCTACAACGGTTAATGTGTTTTCACTAAAATTATTCACCTAAAGAAATGACTTATGAAATCAAAAATTTTAAT
>JBLIAZ010000121.1:0-7487 GCA_047631875.1 Saprospiraceae bacterium | reverse complement strand
CCGTTAATTAAAGCCTGCCTGTCTTCCTCAGTTCTCAACACTGGCAGTACCTTATAACTTGTATTAAAATCTTCTACCTTTTCATCTGTGAAACACAAATTGGCAAGGTTCACATCGCAGGTAATTTCCACTCCCCTCGCTTTTGCATTTTTTATTATCTCAACCGAACCTTTGGTTGAGATTGCCTGCACGTGCATGCTTGATTCCGTGTATTCCACCAAATTGATGTTCCTTTGTAAGGCAATCTCCTCAGCTAGCGCAGGTCGTACTTTCATTCCTAAACTTGCTCCTACTACTCCTTCGTTTACCATTCCGTAATTCGCAATGTCAGTATCCTCCCCATACACCATTAATTTCCCGCCGAATGGCTTGATGTACAGTAAAGCTCTTTTTAGTAGTTCAGGATTTTTAAAATGTCTTTTTCCGTCTGAAAAAGCTAGTGCTCCTGCTTTATGCAAATCGAACAATTCGGTGATATTTTTACCTTCTTTCTTTTCAGTAATTGTTCCCACAGGATGAATATTTACCAAACGGCCCAAGGAATTATTTTTTACAAATTCAATTTGCGCCCTACTATACAAGGAGGGATTAGATCCTGAAACTCCTATTATATCGGTAAATCCTCCAAGCTGAGCACTGTCTAACAATGTTTCAATGCTATCCTTTACTTCGTTTCCAGGCTCTCGCACCACACTGTACAAATCAAACCAACCTGCCGAAACCATGAGCCCGTCAGCTTGAACAACTTGAGCATCCTCTGCGGTAAGCTCGCTATCAATAGCGGTAATCACGCCATCCTCCACTAAAATGTCTTTAATTTTTAAATGAAATGCCGAAACAGAATTGTAAATTTTGGCTGACTTGATAAGTACTTTCATTTGACTCAATTGGTATTAATTCCTATTGAGGTTCAAAAATATCAAAAATTAATGATATACTTCAAATAACACTTATCTTTGACAAAAATATTTCAAATGAGGATCGCTTTACTTGGTTACGGAAAAATGGGAAAGGAAATTGAACAAATTGCCATTGATAGAGGGCACGAAATTTCTTTAAAAATTGACGCTAACAATCTAAATGATTTCAGCGCTAAAAGTCTTATTGATACTGACGTAGCTATTGAATTTAGCACTCCGGAGACCGCTTACAATAACATTCAAATTTGTTTTTCAGCAAAAGTTCCAGTTGTGGCTGGAACCACCGGTTGGCTAGACAAATTAGATTCATGTGTTCAACAATGCAACAAGGAAGGGTCGGGGTTATTTTATGCTTCAAACTACAGCGTGGGGGTCAATGTGTTTTTTGAAATAAATAAAAAGCTAGCTAAACTTATGGCTCCTTATCCTAGTTATAAAGTGGAAATGGAAGAAATTCATCACACTCAAAAACTTGATGCGCCAAGCGGTACGGCAATTACATTGGCTGAAGGAATCATTGAAAATAATGAAGCAATCAGTAAGTGGGTAAACGATACCGAGCCTAAAATTCAGGAAATAAACATCGTTTCAAAGAGAATCGACAAAATTCCTGGAACACACGATGTTACTTATGAGAATGAAATTGATGAAATTTACATTCGTCATACGGCACATAACCGCAAAGGTTTTGCTTTGGGCGCTGTTCTGGCTTCTGAATTCATGGACAGCAAATCAGGATTTTACGGAATGAAAGAATTAATGGGGTTGTAAACAATTACTTTTTTTTTAAAAAAAGAGTAAAATAACCTGAACCTTTTGAAAGGTTTCCCCGTATGCTTAAATAATTTAAGCAAACCACAAATATTAGCTTTTAGTATACGAAACGACAGTTCAACTATGCGTACCATTCTTTTTATAATATTACTTAGTGCCTTCACCTCACATGCCTCCATTACAGTAAGCGGAGTAACATATGCCACAACCGTAACTGTAAAAAATGATACTTTGCAATTAAATGGTGCTGGAGTTCGAGAAAAATGGTTCCTCAATTTATACACAGGAGGCTTATACTTAAAAAAAAGAAGCAGCAACGTTAATGAAATTATAGACTGTAATTGTCTTCAAGTTTTCAAAATTGTGTTTGTGAGTAGTTTAGTGACTACAAAAAAATTCAACGACGCCATTGACGAGGTATTCATTAAATCAACACAAGGGAACACAACACACATTGACAAAAGAATAGCGCAATTCAAAAAAGCGCTTGGAACAGGTTTAAAAAAAGGTGATGAACTATTTTTAATATATGTTCCTAATGTAGGCCTGCAAGTATTTCGAAACAATAAATACAAGGACACGGTTGTAGGATTGGACTTTAAAAAAGAAATGATGAAATTATGGATTGGTCCTTACTCGGTAAACGAGGATCTGAAAAAATCCATCCTTGGACTTGAATAATACTGGAGTAAAGTAACTCAATTAGTTTACTTCAGTTACTTTTTTTTAATCAACTCTTCCAGTCCACTTGAAACGTAGGTCTCTAGATTTCCATCTTCATTGTAATATATAAAAAATGCCTCCACTCCTTCAAAAGGATGCCCTTCAATAAAAGGCACTGCTTCATCAATTCCCATCACCATTAAAGCAGTTGCGTAAGCGTCCGCGACACCACATTCATTTGCAAAAGTAGCCACACTGACGATTTTGCTTTTGGAAGGGTAACCAGTTCGGGGATCAATGCAATGACCATACTTTTCACCTAAAAGTTCGTGATAAGATCGATAATTTCCAGAAACAGCTACAGCCCTAAATTTGGACATAGGAACACTCACTATTCCAGCTGAAGCATTTGGATTGTTTAAATCAGGGTTTTCTATTTGCACAACCCAATGTTCACCATTTGACTTTTTCCCTTGTGTCAATACCTCACCTCCAATTTCAATTAAAAAATCATTAATACCCAACTTAAATTGTAAAAAATCACCAATTACATCAGCTGAATACCCTTGAGCAATGGCATCAAAACTCATTTTTAAATCCGTTTCTTTCTTGCATAAATAATTGTCTTTCACATCTCCTGTCGACCACACAAAATCATCTTCGTCCTCCGAATCGTCATCACCTGTACCAATTTCACCAATGTCATTACTTAATATATCCCCATCTAATACCACTAAATCCAAACCTACATTTTCCAATTGAATACTGACAAGAGAATCTTTTAAGGCTAACAACATTTTTTCACGATCCATTGTTGTTGCAGCATCAAGAAACAAAGTGTCAGTTTGTAAAGGGTTATCACCAAACCCCCATAAATTAACAAGTGGTTTCACAGATGGATCAAAAGCTCCGTCAGTAGTTTGGTATATTTCATCACTCATTAAAAATAAATCCAAGACATGATTGTTTATCACAATGCATGAATCACATGCATTAAACCTTGACAATATAGAATTTGAAATATAAGTGCTCACAGCCAAATCAATTGCATTTAAAATTGAATCAACTTGAGGCTGAATATCCCTATTTAAAGTGTCTATGTACTTAATAGTATATGTCGTCCCTTGAGTGTATCCTGTGATTTTACTGGCAGGTACTTCGCCTTTTCCATCACCTAATTGACAGGAGAATATGCCCGACAAGACAATTGTAAAACAAAAAAAGCGAATTAATATTTTCATAATGTAAGCTTCGCTAATTTAATAATTCCTTTTTTTTCCATGACTAGGTTTCCCATAATTTTTTTTCTGAAATGTTCTTTTTAATCAGCTTCTATAAAAGGAAGTTTGAATCCGACTACGGTTTTTACTATTTTCGCTAGATGAGAATTGATATCTTAAGCATTTTACCAAGTCTATTAGACAGTCCTTTTAGTGATTCCATACTCAAAAGAGCTATAGATAAAGGCATCGCTGAAGTGCATGTGCACGACATCAGAAAATTCTCAAATAACAAACAAAAAAAAGTAGACGACTACATGTATGGTGGTGGCGCGGGAATGGTCATGACATGTCAACCTATTGCAGATTGCATTGATTCCTTGACAGCTGAAAGAGATTATGATGAAATCATTTTCATGACCCCAGATGGAGAACAACTGAAACAGGGAAAAGTGAACCAATTGTCATGTGTCAAGAACATTATCATATTGTGCGGACATTATAAAGGAATTGACGAGAGAATAAGAGAGCTCTACATTACCTCTGAAATTTCGATTGGTGATTATGTACTAAGTGGTGGCGAACTAGCAGCTGCAGTACTTTCCGACGCAATAATCCGGGTGATTCCGGGTGCAATATCAAATGAAAGCTCTGCTTTAACAGACTCCTTTCAAGACAACATGTTGTCACCTCCCATTTACACCAGGCCTGAAGAATTCAAAGGAGAATACGTTCCTAAAGTACTGCTTAGTGGAGATTTTAATGCTATTGACAAGTGGAGAGAAGACAAGGCTATTGAGCGAACAAAATCGCGAAGACCAGACTTAGAACTTTAATCCAAATCATGGACTTTAATTCCATCGCTGACAAACTGCTGCTCTTTCATATTGATGAGCAATTAACTCAAAAAGCTCATTCAGAAATTGCACCGTATAGAAACAGTACGATTTCTGACATACAAATTTTAAATGCGAAAAAAGCTGGAGTCTTGCTGTTGGTGCATCCAAACAACGATAAAGCTCACTTTACTTTAATTGAACGCTCTTCTTATGATGGAGTGCACAGCAGACAAATTTCCCTCCCAGGTGGGAAAGTTGAAAATCAAGACATTGATATATCAGCAACTGCACTACGAGAAGCTCATGAAGAAGTAAACATTAACCCTAAGGATGTAGAAATAATAAGTCAGCTCTCCAACATATATGTCCCTCCGAGCAATTTTTACATCACACCAATATTGGGTCTTTCCAGAAAAAGACCTGATTACATTCCTGAAAAAAAGGAAGTAAATAAGATCCTTGAAATTCCAATTTTAGATTTACTAAGCCTTAATGTGCTTCAACAAACTAAAGTAACAATCAGTAAAAACATGAGCTTTCCTACTCCGTACCTAAACTTACAAGACAAAGTTGTTTGGGGAGCAACCGCAATCATATTGAATGAGTTAAGGCATTTTTTGAAATAACCTTTACTAATTCAAAACACAGTTAAGTTTATACAACATAGCACCTGCACAAACATGGCCAGCGCGACACAATTTAAGTTCTTCTCAAAAAAAACTCTTAATTAACAAAATGAGTAGTCCCAAAAGAATACCTGAAAAAGTCCAAATAGGTGTTTTATGATTCTTTTTTAGTTGAAGGGCAATGTCTTTTAGAGAACTCGAAAATCTCTTTTCAGTCAATACTTTTTGACATTGTAAACATTGTGATGCACAATCTTTCTTTATTGGAAACATAGGCAACCAAAACATGTGAAAATACTTTTGAAAAACGCTGACTACTAGGTCCTTTTTACCACATTTTTTACAAGCGATGTTCTTTGTGGTAGTTAGCCCTAAATGATTTGCTTTCCTTCCAAAAAGTATCATGCCTTCAACCTTTTAATTAAGTCTTTTTGAGTTGTTTTCCACGCTTTGTAATATTCTGTGTCACAATACATTTCTTTTGCTTCGCTGTCTTTTAATAACAATTTCACAATCTCAATTACCTGCACAGCCACATTAGCTTCTACTTGAATATAGCAGCGCTCCACCCATTCTTTCAATTCCAAAGGCAATTCCTCGGCAGGAGATCCTTGAACCGCAGCTAAAATTTCAGCAATGGTGAAAAACTCCAAACACTCATCCAAAGTGGTTTCATCAGGATTGAACTTAGCGGAGAAAGCATCAAAAAAAGAGACAACAGAAAGTTGCTTTTTATGCGTAGTCAATTCCTCGACATAATTCAAGGCAACGTCGTTTTCAAAATTTGCAATTCCCCAAGCTGACATGATGTATTTTAGATTTGTTTGATAAGGCAAAAATAGTTTTTCTAAGCTTATCATTAAACTAATGTGAGAAAACTTTTAGTTTTGCTGTACTAAGCTTATTTTGCATCATTTTTAATGACTAATCATTTACTTCTTTTTATATGTTGTATTGTTTACTTACAGGCAGAGGGACAATCAAAAATTGATTCGTCAAAAATAGAATTAGAAGAGGTATTCATTAGCTCTTCCAAATGGGACGAGAAATCCAGCAACACAGCAAAAACAGTTGTAAAAATATCCAAGCTTGACATTGCTTTGTACAACCCTCAAACAGCAGCTGATTTATTGACTGTCAGCGAACAAGTATACGTTCAAAAAAGCCAACAAGGAGGTGGCAGCCCAATGATTAGGGGGTTTTCAACCAACAGGTTATTGTACAGTATAGATGGTGTGCGGTTAAACAATGCTATTTACCGAGGGGGAAACATCCACAATGTAATATCATTGGATCCTCACGCCATTGATTACACCGAAATTTTATTTGGCCCTGGCTCTGTTACATATGGAAGCGACGCCATTGGAGCGGTGATGAGTTTTGGATCCTTACAGCACAAAAATAATTTTTCTGATTCTTTGGAAATACATGGAAAATCGAACTTTCGTTTTAGCTCTGCCAATGAAGAATTCAGTGGACATTTCGACCTTAATGTTTCAAAAGGGAAATGGTCTTTTATTTCAAGCGTTTCTAAAACTAAGTTCAGTGACTTAAAAATGGGGAATTTTGGACCATCCGATTACCTTCAAAAATACGTAGTCAAAAGAATCGGCACCACAGACAGCATTGAAATTAACAGCAACCAAAAACATCAAAGCCAAAGTGGATATGAGCAATACCACACCTTGCACAAAATCAGGTGCAAAGCAAATAAATACGTAGACATTGACTACAACTTACATTTTTCACAAAGCGACGAGTACGGACGTTACGACAGGCTTAGTCCTTTAAACCAACTTCCAAATTATGCCGTTTGGAATTACGGACCTCAAAAATGGCTGATGAATCATTTGGCTATCAAAAACACGCGACCGCGCAAGCTATTTTCGGCATTTAAGCTGAATTTGGCTCATCAACTTTATGAGGAGAGCAGGATTAACAGAAAAATAAATTCAGACTTGCTGAAAACACAAGTGGAAAAGGTGAACGCCTACTCCATGAACCTAGACTTTAAAAAAAGTCAAGGAATTCATTCGTTTTACTATGGAGCAGAAGCGGTGTACAACAGGGTTAATTCCTGGGGAAACACGGTCGACTTGTTGAATGAATCTCATAGTACCAGTGTAGCTCGGTATCCCACTTCAGATTGGACAATATTTGCTTTGTACCTAAAGTACAACCGGAAAATTAGCAATAAGACTACCCTGACTTCAGGAATAAGGGGGAACAGTTATCATTTGGAGTCCGATTTCAGCGATCAGAATAAATTTTATGCTTTGCCATTTAATGAGGTAAGCATCAACAAACAATCTGTTAATGGAAATTTAGGTATCTCCTACCGATTAAATACTTGGGAAATAAAAAGCAACCTGTCCTCAGGATTCAGAGCACCTAATGTAGACGATATTGGGAAAATATTCGATTTTCAGGACAATCAAATAGTGG
>JBLIAZ010000120.1:0-7525 GCA_047631875.1 Saprospiraceae bacterium | reverse complement strand
TTTACTGATAATCAAACAGTTAAATAAGATGGAGTCAAAAAATAGTTTAGTAGGTGAGAGTTTTTAATGAGGTACAAGATCCTCGAAGTCACATCAACAGGTTACATAATTTAACCGATGTCATTGTGATAGGAATGGTTGCTGTTCTTTGTGGAGCAGAAACATGGAAACAAATGGTGGGTTTTGCAAAATCAAAAATAGATTTTCTTCTTGAATTTTTAGAACTTCCTCACGGGATACCATCGGAAAACACTATCAACAGGGTGTTTTTAACCATTGATAGCATTAAATTTGAAGCTTGTTTTTTAGAATGGGTTAATACGTTGTCCGATATGATTCCTGGTCAAGTCATCGCTATTGACGGCAAAACAATTCGTGGAGCAAAAGAACATGGCAAAACATCACCTATTCACATAGTAAGTTCCTGGTCTTGAGAGAACAACCTTGTGCTGGGACAAATTAAGGTAGATGAGAAATCAAATCAAATTACAGCTATACCTGAGTTATTAGAAATACTATGTGTAGAGAATTGCGTTGTTACCATTGATGCCATGGGGTGTCAGCGAGATATAGCTGAAAAAATCACTAAAAATGATACGAATTATATCTTAGCTGTAAAAGGAAATCAACAGGAGTTGCATCAAGACATTAAAGACTCTTTTGTTTTCTCTAAAAAGGTGGAAACGGTAACAGATGTAGACTTTGGGCATGGGCGTATCGAGACCAGAACGTGCAGTGTTATCAAAGACCTTAGTCGTATTCGGAAATATCAGAGGTGGGAAATCTTAAGCTCTTTAGTCAAAGTGGAAAGCACTCGAGAATTTAAAAACAGCACCAAACCCACAGAAACTTTTATCCGATATTTTATTTCAAGTTGTGATCAAACAGAGGTGTTTTTTCAGCAGTCCATTCGTTCTCATTGGGCAATAGAAAACAAATTACATTGGGTATTGGACGTGGCTTTTGGTGAATACGCTTCTCGAAAAAGAAAAGGAAATGCCGCCCAGAATTATTCTCTGCTCTTGAAAATGGCCTTAAACTTACTCAAGAATGAAAAAACAGAAAAACAAGGCATTAAAGGAAAAAGACTAAAGGCTGCGTGGGACGTTTGGTGCCTGAAAAAAGTAATGAAAATAAAAGTGTGAGTTTGCCCTGTTTAATGTGGTTGTTTACAACCTAATTTAGAAAAGGAGCTAACATTTATCAAAATAAATGTTATTTTTGATTCTGTAATACTAATTAAAATACGTAGCCATAATGAGTACAACAACTGAAAACACGAAAGAAAAATCTAATAAAAAGGTGAAAGACGAAGAAAGTATTCAGTCTGAGGTTGCAAATTCTAAAATTATTAGGAAACATGTTTTAATGGCTACAGGTGTAGGTGTTCTCCCATTTCCTATCATCGATATTGCAGGTATTACAGCAATTAATCTTAGGATGATTAACAAGCTCTCCAAGAATTATGGAGATGAATTTAATAAACAAACAGCAACTAACGTTATAACGTCCTTAGTTGCTAGTCTTGGTGCTCAAGGAGTTGCTACAGGTGTTTTTGGAAGTTTAATTAAGGCTATACCATTTGTGGGTAGTGTTGCAGGGGCAATTGCTTATCCTGGTTTTGCAGGAGCAACAACCTATGCACTAGGTAAAGTTTTTGAAAAGCATTATGAATGCGGAGGAACATTAGTGACTTTAAATTCGGATTCATTTAAAGATTACTTTAAAAATCAATACGATAAAGGTAAAGCAAGGGTCAAGGATGTTAAAGACGCAGCTTATGGTAAGAATGAAAAATAAATTACTTTAGTCAATAGTATGTTAGGAATAATATTGAACCCCGTTTTTATTTTGATTACTTTTAGTTTAGTTGTGGCTATAATAGGCGTTAACAAAAAAATGGATTTTTGGCGTGTATTTTTAATGTCCATAATCGTTACTCCCATAATTTCATTTATTATTATAACTATTTTTTGGCCTAAAAAGAAAGCGTAATAAAAGATGAAAATCTATTTTTTACCTTTTGCTGGAGGTAGCGACATTTGCTATAATAAGTTAATTCACAATTTTATAAAGAATGCAATAGTTCCTGTTCAGTGCAGTTTGCCTGGCAGAGGAGGTAGGTTAGGAGAAGAGTTATTGGATTCTATTCCAGCTCTCGCTCAAGATGTTTTTCGCCAAATTACAGCCTCTTTTGATGGAGGTCCTTATGCCATTTTTGGACATAGTATGGGGGCGTCAATAGCAGTACATGTATTGTCGCTGTTAAAAAAGTCTGAATTCCCTTTACCTGTACATGTTTTTTTGTCTGGTAAATCAGGTGTTGTTGAACCCGATAAACCACCCTTCAAATGTGAAATGAGTGTGCAGGACTTGAAAAATACACTTAGCGATTTAGGTGGTATTCCTAAAGTACTTATAGTAGATGACGATTTCATGTCTTTTTTTGAACCAATAATTCGAAAAGATTTCAGAGCGATTGAACATTATTTACCGGTTTCATTTCATGATTCTAAGTTGAAAGTGACGGTTTATTTTAGCGATGGTGATAAGTTGTCTGCCGAAGATGTTTTTGCATGGCAAAGAATTACCGCTGAGAAAATTGATGGAAAGTGTTTTTCAGGAGGTCATTTTTTTATTTTTGATCACGCTAAAGAAATAGTAAAAGATGTGCTATTTAAGTTGAAGCCATAAATACTATGAATACAAGTAGTGTCAATGTAGTGATTGCTTCAATCGAGAGAATATCCAAAAAAAGCTTCAATATCTATATAGATACTTTGCCAAACGAATGGCGTACAGATATTTTAAAGCTTCAAGTTTTTGATGATAGAAAGCGATCCTTGTTGGCCCGTTTGATACTTTGGGATTTTCTTAATAAAGTTAATTTTAAAAATGAAAGAACTATAAGTTGTAATGAGTGGGGAAAACCTGAGATTGTAAATGCACCGTACTTTAATTGGTCACATTCGGGGAATTATGTTGTTTTTGCATGGTCTGAAGTTGCAGAAATAGGTATTGATATTGAACAAAATAAAGAAATTGAGTGGGCTGATTTCAAAGATTTTTTTAATAAAAATCAATGGTCTGATATATCTCAGAATGATACTGCAAAGGAGAGGTTTTATTATTACTGGGTAATCAACGAAGCGATCATCAAAGCTAAAGGGGTGGGGATGTCTTTTGACGTGAAAGAAATTGGTTTAGTATCAAATAATCTAATTACCGTTAGTAAAGAAGACTTTAGACTAAAAGAAATAATTATCAACCCCGACTACATATGCTATTTTGCCATTCGAAGTAATTATAAAGATCTTAATTTTAAGCAAGAATGGTTTAAGCTTTAAGCCATGTTTTCCTGATTCTTTAATTTGTTTTACCGTACTTGAGAAACCTATTGTAAAGACGACCCCACGATTTTCAGTTAAAAGCAACTCCTTTTCAGTAATTGGGTCACGTTCTAAACAGCACCTGCACACGTTTTTTGACATATTGAGACGTTATCATTGAGTTTTATCTTTTATAAAAGTAAAACCTAAATGAACCCAAAGGACCTCCAGTGGTGAAATAATTCGTTAGAACTCATTAAAATATACCTTTGCCGACCTTGTGTTGCAAATAGCACCTAAGATTAAATTTCAAGTAAAATGAATTGTAAATATTGCCAGAGTAAGTGTATAAAGAAAGGTTTTCAGAAAAAGGAGCAAAGACTATTTTGTAAAAATTGCAATAAATATCAAACGTTATATTATGAAAATAGATTGATTGAGAAAGAGGATGAAGTTTTGATAGCAAAATTGGTAAGTGATAGCATGTCTATTCGGGGGGGTGTACGAGTGTTTGAATGTGCTCCAAGTACAATTCAACGTTGGGTATTCAAGTTATCAAAAAGGATTCATGTTCCTTGGTACAGTGAGTGCGGTCAAAGAGTATGAAGTCGATGAACTTTGTACGTACGTTAATTCAAATAAAATTGGAAACAGGGTTTGGGTTACTTATCCTATTAACAAAGAGTCTAAAGCCGTTATGGGACTTAATATTGGAGCAAGAAGTAAAATTGAAATGAGACCAGTCACTGAAATTTTACTTGATTTATTCCGCAAGAAAATGTATACGATAAATGGAGCGCTTATTCAGCTTTAATCCCCATAGAGTTACACAGTACTAAAAGATACAAGACGAACCAAATTTAAAGGATGGATTTGACCTTACGCAATAGAATTAAGCGCTTATCACGAAAAACTTTATCTTACTCCAAATCCGTTAAAATGTAGAGGCAACGATGCTCATCTTCTTTCAGCAAATCAAATGGGGATTTAAATTCTAGACAAGGTTAATTTTATAGGCTAATACATGAGCCTACTCCGGGCATAAATCTTTGGACTTACTTTTTAGGATAAAATCCATAAATAATTCTGGGTTAATTTAAAATGTATGCTTTTAATTGATGGTTTTCAAAACTGTTAATCACCTGAACCATTCTTTCGCTTAAATTAATTGGTGCTTCATTGGAATCGTGATTTAGTATTTCGGTGATGTTGATTGTATAAGTGCCATGCTTAATTTTATTCCAATAATCTGTATTCTTAATTCCGATTATCTCAATATGGAATCCTAAATTATAAGTGTAATAGCTGAAAGTATCAGGGTAACTTAGGAGTTCTTCATCCAAAGTGAAATTAACACCAAAAATATTCCCGATAATTACTGCAACTTCTTCTAGCGATTCTGAGCTACTAATTTTTATTTCTCCTGTGAATTTCATTTTTGTCAAATTATGTAAACCGATTCGTTAGTTACCAATAAGATTTTATCAGAGCAATGGTGAGTCTCTATCAAAAGATACTTGCAATGTTATAGAAATTTTCACCAGTAAAGGTTTTGATAACGCATGAGTAATATGAGAATTAAGTTAATTGATTCCCTGCTATTCTACCAGTAAATTGGTTCTAATTTTACTCCCCCCGATAGTAGGCTTGATCCGTAGGCTTGATCCGTAGGCTTGATCCTGAACTTGTTCAGTAAAAAACAAAAAGACCTGTAAATCAACGACTTACAGGTCTTTTGAGTCGGGGTGGCAGGATTGCTCCTTGCAGTCGCTTTCCTGTGGTGGGGTTGTCTTCAACAAATTAAACCTAGATAGCGCTGCGCTTCATCTTGAGGCTTTTTTTATGTCCAATAGCTTACGGAAATGAATTTTCGACGCGATTGGACATAAAAAAAGCCTCAATTTTCTTTCAGAAAATCAAGGCTTAATTTGTTGGTCGGGGTGGCAGGATTCGAACCTACGACCTCCTCGTCCCAAACGAGGCGCGATACCGGGCTACGCTACACCCCGAGGTGTTGTAATCTTGGGAGGCGCAAAGATAGTTGAATATTTAGCTTTTTCAAGTATTTTAAGAAATATTAATTCAGTTTTTTGAAGTGGTTGGAATAGAGGGTGATGAGTTATTTTACTTTCTTCTTCCTCTTTTTCATTCTCATGTTAATGACTTCCACTATTAATGCATAACACACAGCAAAGTAGATGTACCCTTTAGGAACTTCTACATGGAAGGACTCTAACAGTAACATGAAGCCTATCAATATTAAAAAGGACAACGCTAGTATTTGAAGTGTAGGGCGGTCGTTGATGAACTTGCTTATTTTTCCTGCAAAAATCATCATGATTCCCATGGATATGATTACTGCGGTAATCATGATTCCCACGTCTTGTGTTAAACCAACTGCAGTCAATATGCTGTCAAAACTAAAAATGATGTCTAGGGCTATAATTTGTAGGATTGTTTTACTGATGCTTACTACAGCTTTGTTTTTTTGTTCCTCCTCGGTGTCACCTTCCATTTTATGGTGAATTTCGGCGGTGCTTTTAGCGATTAAAAACAACCCTCCAACAAGTAAAATCAAGTCTCGTCCACTGAAGTGCACATGCACCTCAAAAACATGAAAATCAATTAATGACGCTGTTAATCCCATGACCCATGTAATTCCAAACAACATCGCTATCCTAAACACAAGGGCAAGCACTAATCCAATGTTCCTCGTTTTAGCTCGTTCAGCCTCTGGGAGTTTGTTGGAAACAATGGATATAAAAATGATGTTGTCAATTCCCAGGACTATCTCAAGAATGGTCAAGGTAAACAAGGCGATTATTGTGTCAATTGAGAGTAAATCCATTCAATGGTTGTGATTTAAATAATGTATTAGTTAATTTTGTACGCCCTAAATTAGGGAATAAATAGAAGCCCTTTTTAATGAGCGATACATATTTTGATTTACAGCAAGAAAATTTAGCAAACTCTCCTGAGGTTAAAATCAGTAAGAACGGGGAATTAAATTTTCACGGTATTGACATGATGGCCTTGATTAAACAGTATGGAGCTCCTTTAAAGCTTACGTATTTACCAAAAATAACTTCCCAAGTTCAGCTCGCAAAAGCCATGTTTAAAGCCGCTTTTGAAAAGGTAAATTACCAAGGGGACTATGTGTATTGTTACTGTACTAAGAGTTCTCACTTTTCTTTTGTATTGGAAGAGGTATTGAAAAATGACACACACATTGAGACTTCGTCGGCTTTTGATATTCCGATTGTCAACAAATTGCACCAAGCTGGGAAAATATCCAAGAATACTTATGTCGTTTGTAATGGATACAAGCGTCCTGAATATACACTCCAAATAAGTAAATTGATTAACCAAGGTTTTAAAAATGTGATTCCTATACTTGATAATGAAAAGGAATTGGACGTGTACTTGAAAAAGACCAAAAAACCTTTTAAAGTAGGTCTTAGGATAGCTACCGAAGAAATGCCAAACTATTCTTTTTATACCTCACGACTTGGAATTAATCCCAATAAAATTTTACCCTTTTATAAAGAGCGAATCATGGGGTTGGAAAATGTGGAATTAAAAATGCTTCATTTTTTTATCAATACTGGCATCAAAGATCATGCATATTACTGGAATGAGTTGGACAAGTGTTTGCAGTTGTATGTTGCATTAAAACTAGTTTGCCCAAGTCTCGATAGTTTAAACATTGGGGGTGGTTTACCTTTCAAAACTCACTTAGGCTACCAATACGATTACCAAGATTTTATTGATAAAATCATTGCTAAAATAAGTGATACTTGTGTCAAAGAAAACATGACTTCCCCTAATATTTTTACTGAGTTTGGGACGTATACTGTTGCTGAAAGTGCAGTCAACGTTTTTGAAGTGCTGGATGAAAAGCAACAAAATGATAAAGAATCTTGGTACATGGTGAACAATTCTTTCATGAATACTGTTCCTGACACATGGGGGATAGACCAACGGTTCATGGTGTTGCCAATAAACAAGTGGCACGCTCCTTACAAGCATGTTTATTTAGGTGGATTAACCTGTGACAGTATGGATTTTTACAACGCAGAAATACACAATAATAAATTATTTTTACCTCCTTTGGATGAACAGGAACCGTTGTACATAGGACTTTTTAACACCGGAGCCTATCAGGACGCTTTGTCGGGATTTGGCGGTTTAAAGCA
>JBLIAZ010000119.1:0-7555 GCA_047631875.1 Saprospiraceae bacterium | reverse complement strand
TGGATGATTTTTTAATTGTTGACGTAACATGTGAAATTTATCAAGTACTCTATCCCTTGATTCATCGGTATACAATTCAATGTCATCACCTACTGAATTTGCTGGCCAAATCCCTACTACTGCTTTGTTTCCTAGCCATTTCTCTTTACACACTTTGCTTAACATTTCCTTTGCATCCTTAAACAACGAAGTCGCTGTTTCTCCAACCACTTCATCAGTTAATATTTTTGGATATTTGCCATGCAAATCCCATGTTTGAAAAAACGGAGTCCAATCAATGTACTCTGCAATGTCTTCCAAAGGCACATCATCAAACAATTTCACACCAATGAAGTTTGGTTTTTTAATGTCTTCCGCTTTCCATACTATATCTTGACCGTTTGCTTGAGCTTGCTCAATGGTTACCATTGCTTTTTGATTACGCTTTTTAGCATAATTCTCACGCATGGTAATGTACTCCTGCTTTACATCACTGATGAATTTATCTTTCTTTTCACCCAACAACGAACTTGCAACAGTCACTGCCCTTGAGGCATCCAGCACATAAACTGTCTGACCTCTTTTATAGTGCTCTTCAATCTTAACAGCCGTATGCACCTTGGATGTTGTTGCACCACCTATCAGTAAAGGAATATCAAACCCTGCTTTCTCCATTTCCTTTGCCATGGTCACCATTTCATCCAAAGACGGTGTAATCAATCCACTTAACCCAACCATGTCTACATTGTGTTCCTTAGCAGCTGCCATGATTTTATCGGCCGGAACCATTACACCAATGTCAATAATTTCGTAGTTGTTGCAGCCTAACACTACACCAACTATGTTTTTACCAATGTCATGTACATCACCCTTTACGGTAGCCAACAATATTTTTCCAGCTGTCTGCCCTACCTCTTTATCTGCTTCCAAATAAGGCAATAAAAATGCGACGGCTTTTTTCATCACCCTTGCTGATTTTACCACCTGAGGCAAAAACATTTTTCCTGCTCCAAACAAATCTCCTACGACATTCATTCCGTCCATTAAAGGACCTTCAATCACATGCAAAGCTTTGTCATGAGCAAGTCTAGCCTCCTCTACGTCTTCATCTATAAAGTCAGTAATACCCTTAACTAGAGCATGCTCAAGTCTTTTACCTAAAGTGTTTTCGCGCCATGAATTATCAACCACCCTTACTTTCCCTTCTCCTGTAACAGACTCGGCAAACTCCAACAAACGCTCCGTAGCATCTTCTCGTCTGTTCAGTAAAACATCTTCTACTCGCTCCAATAAATCTTTTGGAATGTCATCATAAATTTCCAACATCGCAGGATTCACAATTCCCATGTCCATTCCCTCATTGATGGCGTGGTATAAAAAGGCAGAATGCATGGCCTCTCTCATTTTGTTATTTCCCCTAAAGGAAAACGAAACGTTACTCACCCCACCACTTACATGCGCACCAGGTAAATTTTCTCGCACCCATCTGGTAGCCAAGAAAAAGTCCATTGCGTTATTCCTATGCTCCTCAATACCAGTAGCTACAGGGAATATGTTTAAATCAAATATGATATCCTGTGGAGCAAATCCTATTTTTGGACCAACTAGTAAATCATAACTTCTTTGGACGATTTCTATTCTCCGTTCGTAATTATCTGCTTGTCCATCTTCATCAAATGCCATGATGATAGCAGCAGCCCCGTACTTTTTAACCCTCTTAGCTTCCCAAATGAACCGCTCCTCCCCTACTTTTAAGGAAATTGAATTCACTACACATTTTCCTTGTACACATTTTAACCCCGCCTCAATAATGTCCCACTTAGAGGAGTCAATCATGATAGGAACCCTTGAAATGTCAGGTTCAGCAGCAATTAAGTTTAAGAATTTCGTCATGCATTCCGCCCCCTCAAGCATCCCTTCATCCATGTTGATGTCAATGATCTGCGCTCCACCTTCCACTTGATCACGAGCCACAGCAAGCGCCTCGTCAAACAATTCCTCTTTAATTAAACGCAAAAACTTTTTTGAACCAGTTACATTGGTACGCTCCCCCACATTAATGAAATTCAACTCAGGAGTAACCAAAAGCGGCTCTAAACCACTTAGCCTCATAAATGGAACATCATCCCATTTAAACTTGTATTTCCCTGTATAATCTGGATGTAAACTCATATTGTATTACGATATTCTGGGTTTATATTCTGCCGCAAGGTCTGCAATTGCTTTAATGTGCTCTGGTGTTGTTCCGCAACACCCTCCAATGATGTTCATTAAATTGTCATCAAGGAATTCTTTTATTTGACCCGCCATATCCTCAGGAGTTTCATCATATTCACCGAACTCATTAGGCAATCCAGCATTCGGATGAGCGCTCACTCCAAACTCAGTGTTTTTTGAAAGCACCTCCAAATACGGCTTCATCATTTTCGCTCCTAAAGCACAGTTAAAACCGACCGACAGCAATTCTAAATGGGATACCGACGCTAAAAATGCTTCAGCAGTTTGACCACTCAACGTCCTTCCAGAAGCATCGGTAATAGTACCTGACACCATGATCGGTAAACTTTCTCCTCTCTCATCAAATACCTCATCAATGGCAAACAAACAAGCTTTTGCATTCAAGGTATCAAACACTGTTTCTACCAAAATCACATCTACACCTCCGTCCATTAACGCTACTGTTTGTTCTTTGTAAGCTAGTACCACCTCATCCCATGTAACAGCTCTATAACCAGGATCGTTCACATCAGGCGACAAGGACAATGTCCTGTTTGTAGGCCCTATTGAACCAGCCACATATCTTGGTTTATCAGGATTCTTTGCCGTGTATTCATCAGCAGCTTCTTTAGCAACCCTGGCTGAATACAAGTTAATATCATAAACCGCATCCTCCAAAGCATAATCCGCTTGAGCAATCGTTGTTCCCGAAAACGTATTGGTTTCCAGTATATCAGCACCTGCTTCCAAATACAAACAGTGAATTTCTTTTAAAATATCTGGACGTACTAAGGCCAACAAATCATTGTTTCCTTTCAATGAATGCGTATGATCTTTAAATCGCTCACCTCTAAAATCCTCTTCTTCAAGTTTATACGTTTGAATCAAACTCCCCATTGCGCCATCAAGCACAAGAATTCTTTTTTTGAGTGCGTCTTTTATGTTTGGCTTTTCCATCGTTGTAGTAGTATTAATATTTCATTCAACAAAAACTTCGACTCATCAAGAATAGCCTACAAAATAACTTTCCTCCAATTTGTATTTTTTATGTCTCGTTTGTTCCTAGCGAACATTCTCGGGCACAAAAAAACCGGACAAAAATTTGTAAAGGGTTGAAAAAATGGTATTTGATTTTAAATACTGCATCTTATCTTCCCTGTACGGGTTGGATTTGGCACCTTCCTTTTCCTGTTACAAAATCTTGTAACAGCAAGGGGTTGCCAAGGTTTCAAAGGGCCTATTCCCTCCACCTTTCTTGATAAGTTCTCGGCTGACATGCAACCAAGTAATATATTTAAGAACGTTTATTCTGTTGCAAATGTAGCCAATGTCTTTCTATTAACCTCAGTTCAATTAAGAGAATGTGATAAAATTTTTCTATCAGCAGTTATAATTGACTACTTTTAATCCTCATTATTGAAAAGCACACATGTTAGGAAAAATAATTGGAGCAGGATTAGGATGGGCATTAGGAGGTCCTATCGGGGCTGTCATAGGATTAGGACTAGGCTCTACCTTCGACCAAGTAGGCACCCAAGCACGCGGTAAATCAGTGACCCAAGCAGGTGATTTTAACCTAGCCTTGGTTGTGCTTTCAGCAGCTGTAATGAAAGCTGATGGTAAAATTTTAAAATCCGAATTGGATTTCGTGAAAAAGTTTTTCACCCAAAGTTTTGGTCCAACTACAGCAGCAGAGCAAATCCTAGTATTAAAAGGAGTCCTCAAGCAAAACTTCGATTTAAAACAAATTTGTGTACAAATCAGGGGCAGCATGCGGATCACCGAAAAAAGGTTAATCATGCAATACCTTTTTGGAATCGCTAAGGCTGACGGCCACGTGGATCACACCGAAATCAACATACTACAGGAAATAGCACAATACATAGGTATTTCAGCGTCCGAATTTTTAAGCATGAAAGCCATCTATACCGGAGGCGCATCAACAAGCAACGACTATGATGTACTTGGCTTGAAACAAAATGCCACAAAAGAAGAAATTAAAAAAGCCTATAAAAAATTGGTTGTCAAAAACCACCCTGACAAAGTATCTCACCTAGGTGAAGACCATGTGCAAGCTGCCAAGTTGAATTTTCAAAAAATTCAAAAAGCTTACACTAGCATTAAAAAGGAAAAGGGAATGTAATCCCCTACCAAGTTAATTTCCCTATTTTGAATTGTTGTTTTTTGATGGTTGCAGTCCTTATTCCAACCACATAAATAGGTTCCTTCACCGTAGGGTTTCTTGGATACCAACTTCCCTTAGGCCTAAAATTGAGCCTCTGCTTTTTCTCAGCGATGGTGTACAAAGCCGTTCGAACTTGCTTTCCCTTGTTGTCAATTTGAACCACTACCCCTATTCCTCCACCAGCCCCAACACCAGAGGTGAGCTTTTTACCCTTCTTTAGGTTTTTCAAGTTCTTCGTAGCATCAGTAAACATTATTGAAACATGGTCATTATCCACCGTCAAAAAATAGGAATGATTGTACCCCATACCATACAAAATTTCAAACTGCTTAATGCTCCTCCTTGCATGCTGACGCTTGAACACCATCGTTTGCCATTGCAGGTTGTTGTCGGCATCAAAACTCAACACAATCAATTCATTGTATTTGGAATGCCAAACGTATGTTTGCACCGTAAACCCTCTTGAATCAGTCCTGCTTTGTGTTTCTGTATATTGGTGGCGATACTCCAGGATCATCACCGAACTACCATCGTCCTTCACTACAAAATCCCTTAATTCAAAGTTTCTTATTTCCTTCGTCTTTTGTTTAGCCGATCCTGCCATTATCTTTTTCATCTGCTTTTTGGACTTGATTTCCTTGAGCACCTCATTACTGTACACACCCGATTTAACCGTACTCATTTTACCGGACCCCACATTGATAGTAGCAATGAACCAACCTTCAGATTTTGACAACCCGCTTTTGGAAGAATTAAAATAAACCTCAAAACCCTTTGTCATCCTAGTATAGGAACCAGCAACCTTAATGACCTTGCCATCATTGGAAACCTTGATCCCCACCTGCGCTATTTTTTTTGGTGCTACCTCCAGTTTAACTTGCTTTAAGTCACCAGTATTCAAATCAAAAATCAATATCTCATAATAAAAGTTTATCACTCCCTTTTTGCTTTTCATTTTCTTGAACCTGTCGTCTCCCTCAGCACCACGTGGGTGGTATACGATGGTGTTCATCACCAATTTATTGTCATTTGTCAAATAGGTTTCCTGTACATCCATCAAACTCATTGGATGGGGCAAGGTTGCTGTTTTGTTGGCTAACTCCTTTAAATCCTTTCCAAAGACTCTTCCTTGAATTTTTTGTGATGTATTCACATCGCCTTTGTGATTAAGCACCAGACCAAACTTGGTAAAATCATTGGACAGGATCGGTGTAAAAGTTCCGTTTACAACCCCATCAAAAAAATATCCTCCTCCTGTTGTTAAACTCCCCAATTCAACTCCCTTACCTACCTGCTTTCCGTCTTGAGTTATCTTTTGAGCATACAAAGTCGATGCTTTTGTCTTTTTATCATAAGCCTCAAACAAAGCGTAAACTTGGTCAGCACTCACAAACAAATCTTCAAAATAGTAAGTGGAGTGTTTCGCTGTAATATTAGACGGTACTGTGAGTTGTATTTCAGAAACCCTTGTCAAACTTTCCCCGTCAAATACCGATAAAAAAAACTTGTTGTCCCTTGTTTTCCACACCGTGGATTTATCATCTTGCGAATCCATCACAAACACCCTCCCCTTGTTAACCACATTAATTTCTTTCCCTTGACTCTTTCGACTTTCCTTAATGAAGGTCCCCCACTCAACCGAAGGGCTTGCGCTTTGAAGTGAAACAGAAAAAAATGTTAGGATGAAAAGCAATAGGTTTCTCATGGTAGTAGTTGATTTCGGTCTAAGTTAACAATTTCTTATTGTCTTGGAGTGATATAAATAAATAGGAGCAGCGACTGTTTATAATTGTATAAGAAAACGGTCGCTTCTATGTTAAAAACCTAGAGGATTGACTTAATTATTTTACGTATTTATCTTATTCCATTACTAGTTAGTTTTGTATCAACACTTATAAATCTTAACAACAGCCTTCAATAAATGGTCTACCAAAGTAGCCACAGGATTATTTTTAATTTCATTAAGAATGATGGCTGTAGCCTGTCCCAAGCTGTTCATAAATGTGCAGCAGACACCAATTTAACAGTCCATCAATAAAATACTGTCAAGAATTTATTTGTTGATAATTAGTATTCTGTGTGTTAGAAACAATTTCTTTTGCCTTCAAAAAAGAAAAGGTAAAAGGGAATGTGTGCGGTGGTTTTTACATGATTTGAGTTTCAAGGTTTAGTAGTTCGTACCTGATCCTAGTTGCTAGTTTTTTTGCTACTCGGACAATTGCTTTGTTTGTATTCATTCTTTGTTTCAGCTGATGATATAAATTAAATAGGTCCGTATCATGCCGTATTGCTACCCATGATGCTTCGACCAGTATTGATCGTAACCTTTTGTTTGCTCTGTTAGTAATGCCTCTTTCTGTTTCAGTAGAGCTATTTGTGCTTGGGATTAAACCAATAAAGGAATGGAATTTTTCATAAGAAGAGAACCTTTTGACATCAATAACTTCTGTCATTATTGTAGCGCTTCCAATGGTACCGATGCCTGGTATCTCAGTTAATTTCAAGTAGGAATCTTTGTATTTTGATTCTTCTATTTTTAACTGAAGCTCACTTAGTATTTCCTTTTTCTTATCACGTAAAATCTCAACGCTAACAATAAGTTGATCCAAAGAAAAACGCAAAGACGGCTCCTTAAATTCAATGCTTTTCAACCATTTAATGAATTTTCCTGTCCAGTGAGAACGAGAAGTAGGAAACAGATATGCAGGCGGAGTGATTCCATGACGAAACAAAAAGGATTTGGTTCTGTTTTTCCACCTCGTTAAATCAGAGGTAACGGTGTACCTGATTCTTTGTATTTCTCTTAGTCCCAAATCCTCTTCACAAGGAACATAAATACCTTGTAAAGCTTCTGCTTTTAACTGAGCGGCTATTTTCCGAGCATCTCTTCGGTCTTCTTTTTGAGACGTATCTTTGTTGCTTGTGGGAATGTCAGCTGGGTTTACAACAATGCATTCGAACGCTTCGTGCTCATTCAGTTGATCGCACAACCAAAACCCACTGAAGCCAGCCTCGTAAGTGCATTTGAACTGGAATTCGGGTAATATCTTCAGTAAAGAAGATATTAAAACTTGTGTTTCAGGATTACAACTAAACTCTTTCTTAAACCCTATGTCGCCTAGTACACAAACCTTCCATGAGTTCTTGTGTACGTCAATTCCAACAAAAGCAGTT
>JBLIAZ010000118.1:0-7719 GCA_047631875.1 Saprospiraceae bacterium | reverse complement strand
TCAATCACTGAATTTGGATAAAAATACAAGCCAACTACTGCGTGATTGGATTTTGGATTTGCAGGTTTTTCTTCTATCGACAACAAATTCCCTTCCTTGTCAAACTCTCCCACACCATATCTTTCCGGATCATCTACATAGGACCCAAACAACACCGCTTTGTTTTCCTCAGCCACCACTTTTATCGAATTTTTCAACATGGACCTCAATCCCGCTCCATAAAAAATGTTGTCACCCAACACCAAACACACATCATCTCCTCCTATAAAGTCTTCCCCAATAATAAATGCTTGTGCAAGTCCATCCGGTGAAGGTTGTTCTGCATACTCAATACTAATTCCAATTTGACTTCCGTCCCCCAATAGTTTTTCAAAATTTGGTAAATCATCAGGCGTGGAAATAATTAAAACCTCCTTAATCCCCGCCAACATCAACACCGACAAAGGATAATAAATCATCGGCTTGTCATAAATTGGCAACAACTGTTTTGACACCACTTTAGTCAAAGGATGCAACCTTGTTCCCGAACCTCCCGCTAATATTATTCCCTTCATTATGCTGTATATTGTTTATTATAATATTCTTGATACGTCCCGTCCGTGACACTTTTCAACCAGTTTTCATTGGATAAATACCAATCAATGGTTAAGGCCAGCCCTTGCTCGAAAGTCACTGAAGGACTCCATCCCAATTCTTTGTTTATTTTGTTTGCATCAATAGCATAACGCAAATCATGCCCTGGTCTGTCTTTTACATATGTAATTAATGCCTCAGAAGAACCGAGCTCTCGGCCCAACTTTTCATCCATCAGCTTACACAACATCTTCACTAAATTGATGTTTTTCCATTCGTTGAAACCACCAACATTGTATGTTTCACGGTTTATTCCTTTGTGAAAAACAAGATCAATTGCAATCGCATGGTCCTGGACATACAACCAATCCCTGGTGTAATTCCCATCGCCATATACCGGTAAAGGCTTGCCGTTAATGATGTTGTTAATGAACAAAGGAATCAGCTTTTCAGGAAACTGATAACTACCATAGTTGTTAGAACAATTCGTAATAACATATGGCATTCCATAAGTTTCACCATAAGCCCTAACAAAGTGATCTGAGCTGGCTTTAGAGGCAGAATAAGGAGAGTTTGGATCGTATGAAGTAGTTTCCGTAAACAAACCTGTTTTTCCTAAACTTCCATAAACCTCGTCCGTGCTTACATGGTAAAATAGCTTGTCCTCCCACTTATTCATCCACAAATTTTTGAAGGCATTCAACAGCACCATGGTGCCTAAAATGTTGGTTCTAGCAAATGCAAGGGGGTCCTTAATTGACCTATCCACGTGCGACTCAGCTGCCAGATGAATGACTGCGTCGAATCGGTGCCCTACAAATATTTCGTTGATGTAAGTTTCGTCTGTAATGTCGCCTTTCAAAAAAGTATAATTCGACGATTGCTCAATGTCTGTGATGTTTTCTAAATTTCCAGCGTAAGTAAGTGCATCCAAATTAAAAATTTGGTAATCAGGATAGCTGTTCACAAACCTCCTGACCACATGCGAACCAATGAAGCCTGCGCCTCCTGTAACTAATACTTTTTTACCCATGTTGTTTCTTCAAATACTCAGACATACAAGCTGATCAAAAATAGCCTTTTTTTTAAAAAAGCAACAATTCTACCCGTCAAATCCCCTGCACCATGATTTTTATTACATTTGAACCATGGAAAACATCGCGCTTAATGCCATAAAAGAGTCAGTAGATACCAAAAACAGAATATTAAACGACCCTAAGTTGTTAGGCGAAATCACTAACACAGGGCAGCTTTTAATTGATTTATTCAAAGCAGGAAACAAGCTGATGTTGTGTGGTAACGGAGGTAGTGCTGCTGACGCCCAACACATTGCAGCGGAACTTTCAGGTCGGTTTAATTTTGACAGAGCCCCTCTTGATGCGGAAGCTTTACATGTAAATGCATCCTTTGTCACCGCAGTTGCTAACGATTATAATTATGAAGAAGTATACAAACGAATGGTCCAAGCAAAAAGCAAAAAAGGAGATGCTTTGATTGCTATTTCCACTAGTGGAAACTCGCCCAACATCCTCGCAGCTGTTCACAAGGCGAAAGAACTAGGTGTGCTTTGTATTGCTTTGACAGGGAAAGATGGAGGTGAACTCGCAAAGCTTTGTGATCACGCCATTAAAATCCCGTCTGACGAAACACCAAGGATTCAAGAAAGTCACATCCTTATAGGGCACATTTTGTGCGAAATGATCGAAAACAATTTATTTGAAAACCCGAACAACTAAAGCTCATTCCCATCAAGTGAAAATAGCTGTTAATACAAGATTATTATTAAAGGACAAATTGGAAGGCATAGGTACTTTCATGGATGAAACTTTAAAAAGAATCACCACATTACATCCCGAAATTGAATTCCATTTTTTCTTTGATAGGAAGTTCGATAAGAGTTTTATTTATAGCGATAATGTCATTCCGCACGTTATACAGCCAACAACTCGTCACCCATTATTGGTTAAACTTTGGTTCAAGTTCATCGTTCCTCGAAAAATGAAAAAATTAGGCATTAAGCACATACTTTCTCCTGATAGTCTTGGGTTTTATAGTAAACAAATTTCAAATCATTTGGTTATTCATGACATTAACTTTGTTCACCGTCCCGAAGATTTGCCTCAAGTACACCGTAAATTCTATTTAAAAAACACGCCCATTTTTGCTCGCAACGCCTCGCAAATTGCAACAGTGTCGGCATATTCTAAACAAGATTTGGTAGCTACCTACAATATTGATCCTAAAAAAATTGACGTAGTGTACAATGCTGCAAAAAACATTTTTCGCCCTCTTGATCATCAAGAAAAAGACAAAATCAAACAAACTTTCAGCTACGGAAAAGAATACTTTCTGTTTGTTGGATCTCTTCATCCTCGTAAAAACTTACCTAATTTAATTTCTGCGTTTTTTGAATTCAAAAAAAAGTCCAACGCTAGCATGAAATTACTCATTATAGGTAACCTCATGTGGGAAACGGACGGTCTAAAAGACTTACTTTCCAGTTCAAAATACAGTCAAGACGTCCTGTTCTTAGGACGAAAATCGGATGAACAATTAGCTCAAATTTTAGGGGCGGCCTTTGCGCTTTCCTATGTGCCGTTTTTTGAAGGTTTTGGAATTCCAATTGTGGAAGCATTTGCTTGCGAAACAGCAGTAATAACATCTAACACTACCTGTATGCCCGAGGTCTCCGGAGAGGGTGCATTGATGGTTGACCCGCACGAAATACAAGACATTTGCGGTGCCATGATTACCCTATACAGCAATCCGACTTTCAGAGAGGAATTAATTCAAAAAGGAAAGGAAAAAGGTGCAACATACTCTTGGGATAACACAGCAAAATTGTATTGGGAAAGTATCCAAAAATCGCTTTAAGATCAGTTCATGAGTTTAAAAAATTTCAAGTACAAAGACAAAATTGAAGCAGGGACGGACGAGGCTGGTAGAGGCTGTTTAGCTGGTCCTGTATTTGCCGCTGCCGTCATTCTTCCAAAAAACTTTCAGTGTCCTTTGCTTGACGATTCAAAAAAAATATCTGAAAAAATGCGTGAAGAACTGCGTCCTATTATTGAAAAAAAGGCAATAGCGTGGGCCGTTGGGATTGTAAATCATCAAGAAATTGACGAAATAAACATCCTAAACGCAAGTTTTTTGGCCATGCACCGATCCCTTGATCAATTAAAAATAAAACCAAATTTAATCCTAGTAGACGGTAACCGTTTTAATCCCTACAAGGGCATTGGCCACGAATGCATCATCAAAGGTGATGGGATATACAAATCCATTGCCGCAGCCAGTGTGTTAGCAAAAACATACAGGGACGACTACATGAAAAAAATTCACGAAGAATTTCCCTTTTACGACTGGAACAAAAACAACGGTTATCCTACAAAAAAACACCGTGATTGCATCCGAAAACATGGAGTAAGTCCACACCACAGGACAAGCTTTAGATTGCTTCCTGATGGTGAGCAGCTACGGATTTTTTAATGACAGCATTTAGAGTTTTCCAACCTGTCCTGTTATTAAAAACAAACTGTCTCATTATAGGTAAATCATTCAATTGCTTACATTCGAACCATGGCGTTGAATTATGTATTCATTGGATTTATTCTTATTGGTTTTCTGACCGCCTTGTATCGCTTTTTTATGATGGGCGACTTAGATATTTTTTCGGCCATAGTACAAGGAACTTTTGACAATGCCACATTAGGGTTTGAGCTTTCTATTGGACTTACAGGAGCGTTGACGTTATGGATGGGCATCATGAAAATTGGCGAAGACGGTAAGGCTGTGCACTTGTTATCCAAATTAGTCGCTCCTTTTTTTAACAAGCTGTTCCCTGAAATCCCAAAAAATCACAAAGTGTTTGGGAGCATCATGATGAATTATTCCGCCAACATGTTGGGGCTTGACAATGCTGCTACCCCAATGGGATTAAAAGCAATGGGAGAATTACAAGAATTAAATACAAAAAAAGATACCGCAAGTAATGCTCAAATCATGTTTTTGGTCCTTAACACCTCGGGCTTAACTTTAATTCCTGTGTCAATTTTAGCCTTGCGAACTCAACATTTCATGATGCAAGCAAAAGACTTGGGCACAAGTTCCTTTGGGTCAAACCCTGCCGACGTCTTTATTCCTATACTGATTGCCACCTTTATTTCCACCTTAGTTGGAATAATCGCAGTATCCATAGTTCAAAAAATCAACCTGTTTCAGCCGGTAATTCTTGCGTACTTAGGAGGGGCAGCGGCATTAATAGGGTTAACAATTTTGTATTTTGGTAAGTTATCGCCTGAACAAGTAAAGCTTGAATCGTCTATCATAGCAAGTTTTACTCTTTTTAGTATCATCGCCGCGTTTGTGGCTTTAGCCCTCAAAAACAGAGTAAACGTGTACGAAAGTTTTATAGAAGGTGCCAAAGGAGGGTTCACCACCGCCATTAAAATTATACCCTATTTAATAGGGATTTTAATGGCAATCGGAATATTTAGAACCTGTGGAGCCATGGATTTTCTGCTTGATGGTTTAAGGTGGTTTTTTGCCTTGTTTGTGACCGATTTAAGTTTTGTCGACGCTTTACCAACAGCAATCATGAAACCTTTAAGTGGCGGTGGTGCCCGTGGAACCATGGTAGAAACCATGAACAATTTTCCAATGTACCTAAGCAACGGGCAAGCAGTAGAAACCTTTCCTTCCTTCTTATCAGGGGTTTTCCAAGGCAGTACCGAAACTACCTTTTATGTACTGGCTGTCTATTTTGGGTCGGTCGGGATTAAAAAAACACGTTATGCTTTAGGCGCAGGATTAGTCGCTGACTTTGCTGGAATCATCGCCGCCATATTCGTAGCTTATTTATTTTACGCACACTAGTCTTACATATTCTTTATTTCTTCTCTTTATAGTTCGTCTGGCTTTTTTATCTTTGTGACGGAAAAAAACAACATTGTTTAAATGAAATATTATAGCACCAACAAAAATTCAGAAAAAGTGTCCTTTAAGGAGGCTGTAATTAAGGGTTTAGCTCCTGACAAAGGCTTGTATTTTCCTGAATCTATTTCGGAGTTTCCAGCTGGATTACTTAACAGCGGAAAGGACTTAAACGAAATTTGCTACGAATACATCAAACAATTTGTTGGGGATGAAATTCCTGCAAAAAAATTAAAACAGATCATTGCGGAAACCATCAATTTCCCGTTACCAATTGTCGAAATTGAAAAGGATGTTTATTCCCTTGAATTATGGCATGGACCAACCTGTGCTTTCAAGGACGTTGGGGCAAGATTTTTAGCAAGGTGTTTAAGTTATTTCCTTGAAGATGAAAACGAAAAGGTAACCATATTAGTGGCCACTTCAGGGGATACGGGAAGTGCGGTCGCGAACGGGTTTTACAGTATAGAGGGAATTGACGTAGTGATCCTTTACCCAAAAGGAAAGGTCAGTAAAATTCAAGAACAACAATTAACCACCATTGGAGGGAATGTTTCAGCATTAGAAATTGATGGTACTTTTGACGATTGTCAAGCCATGGTAAAGGCCGCTTTTAATGACAAAGAGCTAAACGATGCCATGAAACTATCAAGTGCTAACAGCATCAATGTCGCTCGCTTTTTACCACAAGCATTTTATTTTATAGCTGCCTTTGAGCAATTAAAGGATAAAAACAAGGACGTCGTTTTTGCTGTTCCAAGTGGAAACTTTGGAAACTTAACCGCTGGAATGTTTGTCCAAAAAGCAGGACTTCCGGTTTCAAAGTTCATTGCTGGAACAAACGCAAACGACATTGTTCCAAATTATTTATCAACTGGGATTTACCAAGCAAAGCCTTCCGTGTCAACAATTTCAAACGCTATGGATATTGGTGACCCTTCTAATTTTGCTAGAATACTAGAATTGCACGATGGGAATTGGGAAGCTGTAAAAAACACGCTAACTGCGTATGCATACACAGACGACCAAACCCGTACTTCAATGAAAGAGGTAATGGACAGGACTGGTTATTTAACAGAACCTCACGGGACCATTGCCTACATGGCATTAAAAGAATATCAAAAAACCCACGATTGTCAAGGCATCATACTTGAAACAGCTCACCCTGCTAAATTTCACGATGTAGTTGAACCGGTAATTGGCCAAAAAGTAGACATTCCTGCACGTTTACAGGAATACATGAAAAGGGAAAAAGTCGCTTTGTTAATCGACAACAAATTCGATTCGTTAAAAGCCTTTTTGTTGAAAAAAACAAACATTTAAAACATCGCTCAGTGAAAGTTTTTTCACCACACGAGTTTATAAAAGAAGGACATTACCATGTTCCTTTGCTCATCAGCAACATACTATTCCTAAGTTTGTTTTTGGTTTTAGCGCTGAATCAGCGCTTAGCGACTGACGACTTCTATTTTTTAGCAAACTTTCTTGAACATGGTGTCATACAAGGAACGTGGACGGAATACAACACCTGGAGCACAAGGTTTTCCTCTGTTGGTTTAAATCAAATTGTGTTGTTTTTTCAAGAAAAAGGAACCTGGGCACTTGCATGTTTCAGTTTGCTTAGTTTAGCGGTTTTTGTGACTGTCGTAGCGCTAAACATCAAAAATATCGTTCGGTTACTGAACGTTCAAAGCTCGCATAAACTTTCAGGGCTTTATGTATTAAACCTCAGCATATTCCTGGTTAGTATCATGTTTATCACTACTGTAAAAATTGATGAAACCTGGTTTTGGTTATGCGCCTCGTGCACATATTTGTGGGGAGTCATGATGCTAATGTTGGGTGTCGCTTGGCTAACAAGCGCAAAGAATAACGCGCTTTACACCTTATTTGGCGTCTTTGGTTTTGTCTATTTAGGTGGGGCTAGTGGTCCTTTAGCGTTAATCGTATTGTCGTTTTTGTTGAGCATCATTTTGTTTTCAAATAAATACAGCCAGTCCTTGAAATTAGCACAAAATAAATTACGTATAAAAGCTACAGTTGGTTTTTTAGTGTGCTTGTCCGCCTTTTTGATACTTTATTTTGGAAAGGGAAACCAAATGAGGGAAGTGTTTTTTGAGCAACTCTCGGTACTTGATTCCATGTTTCTGAACGTAAAAATGTCGGGGATAATTATCCTTAAAAGACTTCCGTCGGTATTACCATTGATGCTGA
>JBLIAZ010000117.1:0-7783 GCA_047631875.1 Saprospiraceae bacterium | reverse complement strand
CTAACTGAGGGTGAATTACAGCACACCACAATTCATCTGGAGAATCAATTTTTACAATGTCTAATGGCTCATAACTTCGAACCAAAGTAAATCCTCCACATACACTCGGAGCAACATTATCCGCATGGGCAGAACCACTAGCGAGTTTTTCACCCATCATGGCAAATTGCACTAAATCCACCTTTTTAAATGGCTCGTCCAACAAATAATTTACCGCCACTACTGCTGCTGAACTACTTGCTGCTGAACTCCCAATACCACTTCCCGGTTTTACCCCTTTAAACAATTCAAAATCAATTCCTTGCTTTGAACCTAAATGATCTAACATGGCTTGTGCCGCAACAGTAACCACATTTTCAGTCGGTTGGCAGGACAAATCTTCACCGTTATGAATTTTACTGATGCTTAATTTTTCAGAATTATTTTTTCGAGCAATGACTGTATCGCCAGGAAAATCAAGTGCAAAACCTAGTACATCAAAACCACAAGCTACATTTGCAACAGAGGCAGGGGCGTATACTTTTACTTCTTCCATGACCGACTAAATTACGTATTTGCTATTCTGATGATGTCTGCAAAAACACCGGCAGCAGTCACGTCAGCGCCAGCACCAGCACCTTGAATTACCATAGGTTGCTCGTCATAACGATTGGTGTACAGCATCACAATATTGTCTTTTCCTTGCAAATTGAAAAATGGATGATCCGAACCAACCGATTGCATTTCTACACTCGCTTTTTCTCCATCAAACGAACCTACAATCCTTAATTTTTCATTCTTCGATTTGGCGTCTTGCACCATCTTTTTAAATGTCGGTTCGTGCTTTTTTAACTCTTCAAAAAAGTCGTCTACTGAGTCCACTTCAAAACAGCTGTCAGGTAAAAAAGATTTTACGTCCACATCCTCCAATTCCATTTTGTAACCACTTTCCCTTACTAAAATGACAATTTTTCGTTTGACATCGACACCAGACAAATCAATTCTAGGATCTGGCTCAGTATATCCTTCGGTTTGTGCTTGTTTAACTACATCATGAAAATTATTCTCCCCGTTATAATTATTGTAAATGAAGTTCAGTGAACCCGATACGACACCTTGGATTTCTTTGACTTTGTCCCCACTAAAAACTAAATCGTTGATGGTTCCAATTACAGGAAGTCCAGCTCCCACATTAGTTTCAAACAAAAACTTAGCACCATTTTTAAGTGCAATTGCCTTTAATTCCTTGTAAGCGCTGTACTCGGATGAACAAGCAATTTTGTTTGCCGTTACTACTGAAACGTTGGCCGACAATGCTGGTTTGTACATTGTTGCCACGTCCTCGTTAGCCGTACAGTCTACCAATACACTGTTCCTTAAATTCAACTCCGAAATTCGACTTAGTAAAGCTTCCTTGTTAAACACCTCCTGCGAGGCATCCAAAGCTTCTTTCCAGTTTTCCAGGTCAATACCCGACTCCTTGACCAACAATTTCCGGCTGTTACACATTCCAATGACTCGGATTTCAATTTTTGAATTTTCCTCCAAGCTATTCACCTGCTCCCTGATTTGATCCACCAAAGTTCCTCCTACATTTCCAACACCTACCATGAACACATTCAACCTGAAGTTGTCGTTAGCAAAATGCCTTTCATGAAGTACATTCAATGCCTTTTTTACGTCTTTTTCCTCTATCACTGCTGATATATTTCTTTCCGATGAGCCTTGTGCTATTGCCCTAATGTTAATTCCATTACTTCCTAAAGCGTTGAACATTTTACCCGAAACGTTCACTTGCCCACTCATTTTTTCTCCGACTAAAGCCACAATGCTTAAACCAAGCTCCACTTTTAATGGATTTACTTTCCCCAGTTGAATTTCTAGTTCGAATTCAGCATTTACAGCCTCTTCAGCACTTTCAACCGCATCAGGATTAACAGCTAAAGTAATGCTGTGTTCCGAGGATGCTTGAGTAATCAAAATTACGTTTACCCCTGCTTGTGAAAGCGCTCCAAACAACCTGCTTGAAATCCCTGGAATACCAACCATTCCTGAACCACTCACGCTCAACAACGCGATTTTTTCAATGGAACTGATACCTTTGATAGGCATTTCAGAATCGTCTGTTCCGCTGATTAAAGTGCCCTCAGCTTCTGGGTCAAATGTATTTAATATTCTAATAGGAATGTTGTTTTTAAATACTGGAAGAATCGTTGGAGGATAAATCACCTTAGCTCCAAAATGAGACAATTCCATTGCCTCTTTGTAACTCACAGCTGGTACTGTAAAAGCTTGCTCCACCTTACGAGGGTCAGCAGTCATGATGCCGTTTACGTCAGTCCAAATTTCCAACACCTTAGCTCCTATAGCTCCAGCTACAATGGACGCCGTATAGTCGGAACCTCCACGTCCTAATGTCGACAGCTCACCTTTCAAGGTAGACGAAATGAAACCTGGGAGTAAATGAACGTTGTCAGCACTTGATGCAAAATAATCCTTTATCAACTTGTTGGATTCCTCAAAATTCACTTGAGCATTTCCAAAATTTCCATTGGTTTTAATTAAACTCTTGGAATCAACCAATTTAGCATTAAACACTTCCGATAAAATCGTTGACGACAATATTTCACCAAAACTTACAATGTAATCAGAAGTTTTTTTAGAAATTTCTTTCACCAAAGACACTCCCAAAAGGACATCCTCAAGTTGATTTAGCAATACTTTTACAGAAGCAATTAAACTACTTTGTTCCGTAATTGGAACTAAATCTCTTATTATTTGAAAGTGTTTTTCTTCGATTGTTTTAAGTGTTTCCTTGTACGAATCCTCCCCTTGAGCAGACTTTTTGGCACTGTAAATCAGCAAGTTAGTGACTCCGCTCATGGCAGACACCACCACAATAATTTTCCCTTCAGCTGCTCTTGAGTTAACAATTTCAGCAACTTTTTTAATGTTTTCTGAACTACCTACCGACGTACCACCAAACTTCAGGACTTTCATAGCAATGCTTAATTAAAAATGAATCAGCCGCAAATTTATTGAATAATCCCTAATTCACAGCGCTTTTTGGTAAAATTGACAAGGCAATTAATTTTGCGAGCCAACTATAAATTTTACATCATATGATGTGGCTTCGTTAACGCCGATGTGCTAATTTAGCAGTTACGTTTATGACTAAAAAAACCATCACTAAAAAATCGCAGTTGGGATTACTCGAAAAGCAAAATGCTCATAACCGAGACTTGCGCATTGAATTTCACAGCGAAAATCATGAATACTTCATTGATGGCAAAAAAGCTACGGTTTCAGTGAGTGAAATAGTAGGTAATTTTTTTCCTAAATTCAACACCGAGTTTTGGTCAAAAAAGAAAGCAAGGGAACGGGGGGTGCCAGTTGAAACTGTCCTTAAAGAATGGGCCGACAAGGGAGCCTTGGCCGCAAACTTAGGAACTTATTTACATGAACAAATTGAACTTTTTTACAACGACCAGGAGCACGACGACACCTCTATTGAGTTCAAGTACTTCCTTGATTTCACCAACAAATTTACCCTCATGGAGGCGTTCCGGACCGAATGGAGAATATTTGACGAAGACCTCAGCCTGGCAGGAACCGTGGATATTGTTTACCGAAATCCCAAAACGGGAAAATATTTTTTATTCGATTGGAAAAGAAGTGAAAAAGTAGTGGATGCTCAAAATCGTCCAATTAAACCTAGCTATCAATATGGGTCTGGCCCACTTTCCCACTTAAGTGACAACAGCTATCACCGTTATGCGCTCCAGCAAAACATGTACAAACATTTATTGGAAAAACATTACGACATAGAAATTTCATCCACCAACTTATTGGTTTTACACCCCAACCGCCACAGTTATCACATTGTTCCCATTCCTGAAATGGAGCAAGAGGTCTGTGATATCATGGATAGTTTGAAGAAATAAACCCTATACCCCTTTTAACTTAACAATAAGTCCTTTTTGATTACTTGGAGCAGGTGGAGCTTTTTTTTTCAGTACGGCGGGAAAAATTAGTCATGGACACTTCGACTAAAAATAATTTTAATTCCAGCGGTAATGTTTTTTTACTTTGTAGTAAGGAAGGTAAGAATTAACGGGATAGTTAACCACGTTAATCACATCAAGGTCATTAAAAAATGTAACTCCAAGCTTGTGCTTGCCATTTATTTGAATTTCATGTCCCAATGCAAAATGTAAACCTGGACTGAAGCGGTTGACAGTGTTGTTGTCAGTGATCTCGCTTGAGGTAAACATCATATGCTTCCTCTTCGTAGCTCACGATGTTCCATAAGCCTAATAAATAGCTAGCGTATAGTCCTGTTTCAATAGAAAATCGTTTCTTAGGTCCAAAATGATAGGTAATATAAAATGGGGCGGTTAAATAGTATCGTTTAATTCAGTAGGGATTTCTTCGGGTTGAAACCCGTCATCGAAATTAGCTACTAGGAAGTTTGATGATTTCCCTTTTCGTTGAAAATACAATCCTGACTTAAAATCAAATGCGGGATATTCTTTCTCAACTTCTATTCCCAGTGAATATGAAATAGAGAAGATGGTATTACTTAAACCGCTCATTGTCCTGTAAAAACCAGCACCTCCAATCCCCACGTACAAGGGGGTAATCAATTTTTTTGTTCACTTTCAGGATTTGTTATTTCGGATTCCGCCTCTATTTTAATATCCGCTTTTTTGATGATTTGAGCAAATGAAAATGTGTAAGGATGATAAAAAGAGAAGTGACAATTTTTTGCATGAGCTAATTTAGCTATGGTTGCTCACATAAAAATTCCGCCATTTTTAAATCTGATGGTCTTGTAATTTTGATGTTTTCGAAATTGCCTTCCACAAGATTAACCGTTATTCTGTTGGCTTCAATTACACTTGCGTCGTCGGTGAAGTATTCTTGATAACCTTGCTCAATAGCTTTCTTCAGGATACTTGTTTGAAACACTTGTGGCGTTTGTACAATTTTAAACTGCTCGCGGTCGACGTGCTTGTTTATTTCGTATTGAAGTTGACGCATGGAATCATTAATTGGGATCACTGGAACAGCGTTGCCCATTTTTTCCGCTTCATTAAAACATGTTTCGATTGTTTGCTTACTAACTAATGGACGTACGGCATCATGTATTGCAACTAATCCATCGGACACTAAGTCAAGTCCGTTTTTAACCGAATGAAACCTTGTATTTCCTCCAACGGTAATTTTATGAACCACTGTAAATTCATGTTCTTTGCAAAGAGACTTCCAGTAAGTTGCTTGGTTTTCAGGCAATACTACGATGACATTAATATCAGAATAAGTACTGGTGAATTTTTCAATCGTGTGCATTAAAACAGGCCTTCCTTTTAGTAAAAAAAACTGTTTAGGGATTTCACCACCCATTCGCAAGCCTTTTCCTCCAGCAACTATGACAACGTATTTCTCCATGAATGAGCTTAAAATTAATAGGAGATCTCTAAAAATTGCTTTCTCTTCGTTGAACTTTAAAATTAAAAGCCTCACATACTAATGTATGCTGCATTTTTAATTTCTCGTTCGCCTCAATAAATCGAATTTTTAGAACTCCCCTAGGGTTTAAAGGTATGCTTTTTAGACGGAATAGTTTTTAACTCGCAAAGGGTCAACCCTGCAATATTTGTTGGACTTCCAATAGTGTGCTTACCGTATGGAACTCTATAACAAAAAAAAGCCCCGTCAAATGACGAGGCCTTTTTAAAACTAATAAAACTTGAGTCTATTTTTTTATAAATCTACTTGTATATACGTTGCTTCCGTTACTCATTTTTGCAATGTATAATCCAGAAGTTAATCCAGAAATATCTAACGAAATCTCGTCAGTAGTTCCACTCAATACTTGAGTACTAACAACTCTTCCAGTTGAATTTACAATCTGAATTTCTGTTGCTCCTGTAATTCCTGCAAAAGTAACACTAGCATTTGCTGGATTTGGATATACAGTAACGTAATCTAATGGATTAACTTCATTAGTTGATGTCGTTAAACCACATGGTTGAAATTGTTCAGTTCCAGCAATTTTAGCATCAGGATTAGCAAGCATGTTAATATTACTCATAATAATCGCATCTCCATAAATGTCAGTAATTTTAAAAGATTTAGCTACTCCATCTGGACCAAAACCCCCTTTTTCCCAACCGTTATCTGTCCCTCTAGTCATCGCATTCCATGTGCTTCCAGCATCATTTGAAATTTCAACTGAAGCAATTCTGTTCACGTGATTTCCCACGATAACTTTAGCATACCAGTCATTAGACCCTTGAGTAATTAAGTGAATATTAGTTGCCCATGGACAAGAAATTTCTTTCCAAGTAATTGGAGATCTACCAATACTTTGATCACCTACAACAGCAGCGAAGGCAGCTGGACTTAAGTCAATGTCAGTATCACCACTGTTATGATTTTTACAATCAGGACATTCATCAACCACTTGAACAGTCGCAGTTCCTGCTAAACCTGTCATTTCAACACACATACCGCAATATTTCGCTGGCGTTGTAAATGCGTTACTTCCATGTAATGTAGCTGTTTCTAAAGCTCCATACATTCCACCTAAAATATCTGCTCTATTATATGAACAAGTGACAAGACCTGTGTACGCAGGATGATTCGTATCTTCTAAGTTTGTATAGAAAGTTGCCTCTGCTTGACCATCATCTGTAGTTACGATACACGCCTTACCGTTTGTTGTACCAGTTCCGCCGCCACCGCCACCGCATGGTGAACATGTTACTCCTCCACAATCAATTCCTGTCTCATCTTGGTTCATTATTCCATCCGAACACGTTTCGCCACCGCCACCGATAGTACCAGTAGATTCAGCTCCAATTTCAATTCTTTTAATGCTAAAAATTGCGCCTCCAGTTTGAGACCTGTAACCAAATGCTCTAATGTCATTTTTTCCAGCCCAACCAGTCCACGTTGCTTCAGCACCTGTGATAGCAGCAAGATCAATTGTGAAAGTTTCTTCAGCGTTTGCAGTAGTAAAAGTATGCGCAGCAATAATACCCGCTCCTTCATGATATGTAGAACTACCTACACCATACTGTGTCCCTCCAGAACCAACGAAGAACTCAAATGTTGCTCCAACAACACTAGCCTTTGCAGTAATTGTAACTTGAGTGTTACTAGTCATGTCAATTCTTAAAGCCTTGTTCCATAAATTGGTACAAACATTAGCATCTGCTGGATCGATAATAGCAACTGGATACCAAGTAGCGCCACCACCACTAGGAATTGTAGCTACAGAATTAAGAATTAAATAATTTCCGTCAATATTAGAAGTTGTTTCATATGTATCACCCCATTGCATTACACCGTCATTCCCTGGAAGGGTGCTATTTAAATTACAGTTTGAAGCTGCACTTGAATGATCTAATATCAAACCTGTACCAGCGGTGTTTAACTGAGCTGAGGTAGATAATGTTGCTGCTCCTAATAGCGTAAAAAGTAGTTTTTTAATCATAAAAATTTAGTTTTTAAGTTGAACTGCAAAGATATAACAAACAATGTAATAATGCGATCCGTAGTCATTGATAATTCCTATTAAAAGATGCACAATTCCTGTATATATTGAACTATTACTTCCGGCCAAAACCGAGCTGCCTTAATTGACCGAGTGTTTCAAAAGGTCGTTTTTTCTGAATACCGGATACGAGATTCGTTAATTTTAAAGGAACAATCACACAATAAAAAGCCCCACCAACAGGTAGGACTTGATAAAATCCTAAGAAATAATGGTTTACTTTTTCACAAAAGTAGAAGT
>JBLIAZ010000116.1:0-7795 GCA_047631875.1 Saprospiraceae bacterium | reverse complement strand
TTCACCCACTTAGAGGTCGTTACCCATTTTTTTATGAGCAAGCATTTGGGGGGTATTTTGGAGCTAGCCTTGGCTTAGGGATTACTTACGCTGATTTCTTCAGAAACGAACATACTGACATCATTTTTAGTCCTGGTAATGGGAAAATGAAAGTAGGATTCCACAGTGAGGCCCTTGTAAAATTATACTTTTCAGGCTTAGCAAGCGAGGATTATTACGTCGGACTAAATGGGAGATTCTCTACTTTTAACTTACAAAAATATGAGGTCACTTATACAAACAATGTACAAGAACGACATTATGAAGCGCTCATGATAGCTGGAATTCAATTTGCTGAAACGGAACGCCTTTTAGTTTACGACTACTATCTAGGAATTGGGTTTTCAAACATATATACTACTAATCAAGAATACGTGAATATCGGAGGATCGTTTGTTCCAATTGACATAGCTTCGGAAGCAGGAATAAAACCCATCTTAAGAATCGGAGTCAAAATCGGTATCAAAGTAAAATAAAACCATGAAAGTTGGCATCATAGGTATAGGTTTAATAGGTGGGTCATTGGCTAAAAGCTTAAAATCTGTTGGGTTTTCAAGTGAAATCATAGGGTTTGACAATAATAAAAAACATGCTACCACAGCAATTGACCTTACCTTAATTGATCGCCTAGCAACAGTTGATGAAATTTGTGAGCAGGCTGATCTGATTTTGATTACAATTCCTGTGAATGCAGCGAAAGAACTGATACCAACCTTACTTGACAAAATAAGCAACAAACAAATTCTAATTGATTTTGGCAGCACAAAAGTTGGGATTTGCGAAGCTGTGAAAAATCATCGTAATCGTGCTCAGTTTGTGGCCTCTCATCCCATAGCGGGGACTGAAAATACTGGGCCAGATGCAGCAATTGATCTCCTCTTTAAAGAAAAAGTTTGTATCATTTGTGAAAATGAGTTGAGCGCAGAAATTTCTTTAAAAGTAGCAAGTGACATGTTCGATGCACTGGCAATGCGAGTTCTATTTATGGATGCAAAAGAGCATGACAGACACATTGCCTACGTATCACATCTTTCTCACATAAGTTCCTTCGTGTTGGGGAAAACGGTGTTAGAGATTGAAAAAGACGAAAAAAATATTTTTAACATGGCAGGAAGTGGATTTGCCTCCACTGTGCGATTGGCCAAAAGCAGCCCTCAGATGTGGGCGCCAATTTTTGCTCAAAACTCTGAATACCTTTCCATAGCATTGGACACTTACATTGAAAACTTGCAAGAGTTTAGACGATTCTTAGATTCAAATAATCAAGATGAAATGCTTCAATTAATGGAAAAAACAAACGAAATCCGAAGGGTTCTCAAAGGAATTGAGAAGAAAAAATAATCCCGTTACGCCTTTTTTAATTTATATCTGTTTTTAAATTTCAAAGCTCTTTCGATACTAAAATGGTACTTCAAACCAGAAGTGATTTGTAAACTGGGATCAAGGTGGTTTATTTTAGGCATAACAAAAACAGACACATTTTTAATTCTAAATGCCATTCCAAACCCAATGTTAATCCCATCAAAGCTCCAATCTCTTTCACCTGTGTCCTTTTTGAAGTTTCTAAACCCTGGACCGACCAATACATCAAAAGTAACAGGGTGAAAATCCACTAATACTTTTCTGAAATTAAAGTCCAATTGATAGTCTGCAGAATTACTTTCCGAAGAAGGAAAGTAATAGTAAAATTCCGGACCAAAATTGTAAGTTTTGTTCGCCCAAAAATAAAACTTCACGTTTGCTCCGCTTTTTGAAATTAAGCCATTGTAAACATGACTCACTTCAGCTGTAAACATTTTATAATAATCCTTTTTCTTTTCTTTTGTTCCATCCTGCGCAATAGAAGCAGAACTTACAAGTAAAACTAGAATCAAAAAGACAGATGCTTTTTTCATGATGAATTTTGTTTGGGTTTATTCAAAAAAAATAGGGTAAGCTACTTACATCGCACCGCTCAACCACCTACCCTTGCTCCCTTCCAGGCCTGGGGGAATTCGGCAGGAGCTGGTCGTATAAGACTTACCCCAAGGCAAATCTAATAAAGGCATATGGTTTATGCAAAACTTCCGTGCCTTGTCCTATTATTGTACGGTAGTAATTTGTTAGTTTTACTTCATGAAAAATGCTTTAATCTTGTTTGCCGTGGCACTTCCTCTACTGATTTTAAATCAGTTAGCCTTCAAAGGAAGCTCTGGAGTTTTAGATTTTATTATTTTAACAATTCCTTTCATTGGATTAAATATTTTTCTAAAAAAAACACATTCTCAGTTTATCAAAAAAGAAGTATTTAAGAAAGTATTCAAATCTTGTTTAGTCACTGGCTTTTTTTACGCAATATGGATGGGTACTTATCAGTTTATTATAATGAATTATATCGATTCGGAATGGGCACAAGAATTAATTAATCAAACTGAGCAAAACGTGAAAAATTTATTTCCGCAAGAAGCTGATGAGGCCCTCCTCCTTAGCACTAAGTTATACACCAGTCCAGTATATTGGGTATTTACTCAAATAATCTTTAACTCCTTCTTTTTTAGCATAATTGGTCTTACTTTAGGATTTCAATTTAAATCAAAAGCTCCGCAGCAATGAAAAACCTATCAATAGTCATCCCATTATACAACGAAGAGGAGTCCTTGCCTGAATTGCATGCGTGGATTAAAAAAGTGATGGATGACAATAATTTCACCTACGAAATTTGGTTTATTAGTGATGGGAGCACAGATAAATCCTGGGATGTCATTACTGAAGTACAAACTAAGGACTCGAATGTACGGGGAATAAAATTCAGGCGAAACTTTGGAAAGTCGGCTGCACTTTACGTTGGATTTGACAAAGCAGAGGCAGAGGTCATTATCACAATGGATGCTGACTTACAAGACAGTCCGGAGGAAATTCCTGAATTGTACAAAATGGTCATGGAGGATGGCTATGATCTAGTTTCTGGATGGAAACAGGACCGCAAAGACCCCTTAATGAAAACAATTCCCACCAAACTATTCAATAAAGCTACTAGTTTGATGAGTGGAATCAAGCTAAACGATTTTAATTGTGGTTTAAAGGCCTACAAATACGATGTCGTAAAAAGCATTGAAGTATACGGTGAAATGCATCGTTATATTCCAGTAATGGCTAAACGAGCAGGTTTTACAAAAATTGGGGAAAAACCTGTAAAACATTTCCCTAGAAAATACGGAACTACCAAATTTGGATTGGAACGATTCATCAACGGACTATTGGATTTGGTTTCCATTATTTTTATGTCAAAATTTGGTAAACGACCAATGCATTTATTTGGAACTTTTGGTTTTTTTACGTTTTTGTTGGGATTTGGTATAGGTTCATATTTAATCATGGACTGGATCATGACCTTTGTTTTTAACAACGGGTTCAGTAGTCACTACTACCCTATTACGCAACGACCGATCTTTTACTTTTCGCTGATGTTCATCGTTGTGGGAACTCAAATGTTTTTGTCAGGATTTGTGGCAGAAATTTTGGTGAGAAACTCTACAAAGGCAAACAAATACGACATTGAAAAAACAAGCTAAAACAACATGAAAAAACTTTTTATTATTCTCGGTTTATTTTTATCAATTCCAATGTTTGCGCAGGACAATTTAAACCAATTGGATGCAAAAGGTGAGAAGCACGGGCAATGGATTGTAAAGCATAAGAATGGTAAAATTAAATACGCCACGTTTTTTGTTCACGGAACACCTACAGGAATATCCTTAAGGTACAATACAAAAGGTGAGAAAACATCAGAGATGTTATTGTCGAGCAACGGTAATACTGCATTAGCAGTTTTATTTCACAGCAATGGCAATGTCATGGCGGATGGTATATACAACCATAAAAAAAAGGATTCTACTTGGAATTTTTATGCCTTATCAGGCATTAAGATTCGTAGTGAGCATTATGCTAATGGCATATTGAACGGAGCACTAACCGCTTATTACAAGAACGGTAACATTAAAGCAAAAACGACGTATAGTAAAGGTACATTGCAAGGTTTACAAGAGGAGTATTACGCAAACGGCAACATTCGCTCCACTAAAAAAGTAGTTGATGGAAAAATTGAAGGGGCGTTTAAATTGTATTATGATAACAAAGTATATCGAATTATTGGTCACTACTCTAAAGGGAGAAAGAACGGAAAATGGAAATATTACAGTCCCCGACTAAAAGTTGAAAAAGAAGAAATATATGAATCGGGTAATCTAATTTACTCTTCAGATGAAATCTTGTCCTACTGGGATGACTCTACTAAAGTGATTAGAACAAGAGAAAGGTACAACAAATCAGGACAAAGTGCGTTGATTGCATACTACCCTGATGGAAAAGTATCACGTGAAGGGTATTATTACAAAAATAAAAAAGACAGTACTTGGAAATATTTTAACAAAATTGGAAATCTTGAAAGCATTAAAACTTTTTACAAAGGAAAAAAGAATGGTCATTGGACCTATTATTACCCTGAAGGACAAGCTTGGAAGGAAATATCTTGGTATAAGAATAAACTTGAAGGTGAATTTAAAGAGTTCCATGAAAACGGGAAAATTAGAATTAATGGGCAATATAAAAATGGCGTACAAAATGGAAGCTGGAGCTATTTTGATGTGAATGGCACGCTCCTGAAAAGTGAATCAAAAGATGAAAAGTAATTTATACATACTGTTTGGCCTTATAATACTAATTGGTGTTTCTTGTAAAAAAGACAAGGAGACTAGCTCATCGACCTTTGGCGTGTACACCGATTATTACCCACTGAAAGTAGGTAGTTATCACAGTTATTTAGTTGACTCTATCTACTATAATGACTTCACAGGAGAAACCGAAGTTTATCAATACCAATTAAAAGAAACTATTACAGAAACTTTCCTCGATGAAAGTGGCCAAACTAACTACAGAATGGAACGGTTTTTCAAGTTAAAGAGCTCACCGTCAGCGTCTTACGACACCATTCCCTGGGCGTTTAAAAATGTATGGTTTGTTACATTAACCTCATTTTCGATTCAGCGAGTAGAGGAAAACGTACGTTTTGTTAGTTTGACTAACCCCATTAAGGACGGTATTTCTTGGGATGGGAATGATTTTAACATACTAAGCAAATACAATTATACTTACGATAGTTTAGGCCACACTTTTCTCGGGTATTCAAACGCTGTTAAAGTGGTACAACTTGATTTGGAAAATTTGATCGAAAGACAATACTACGAGCAAATATTTGCGAAAAATGTGGGGCTTATAAAATACCAATACACAGACGTTCAATCACAAAACATCAGTGACGTTGCAGTCCCAATATTAGACAGAATAGAAAAAGGAATTCTGTTTACCAAAGTACTTTTTGATTATAACATTCCAGACTAAATTCTAAAGTTTGAAGACACTCTTACTTTTAATTCTCATTACATCAACAAGTATTTACGCTCAATCATACCAGTTTGAAGTCATATTTAAGGACAAGGATTCGGCTAAGTACGCTACCTCCATTCCAACCGATTTTTTAACCAGTAAGTCTATAGCAAGGAAAAACAAGCATCTAGTTCCGATTACCGTCAATGATTACCCCGTTAACTCAAGCTACCTTGATTCGTTAAATAAACATTTCAATGTAAGAGTTGTTTCTAAATGGTTCAACTTGTCAGTGGTACAAACAAATGACTCCTTGTCCATTGACACTTTAAAAAACTTCCCTTTTGTGGCCAGTTTCAAGTTCATTGGTAAAAGTGGGTTTTCTGTATCAAGGACGAAAACAGGAACTACTGAAATAGATTATGGTGTTGCCTCGACTGCTGTCAACCAACTTAAAGGAGAGTACTTGCACAGCAACAACCTTTTGGGGGAAGGCATAACCATTGCCATACTTGATGCAGGGTTCACTAACGTAAACAACATGGATATTTTCACTCCATTGTACAGCGAACTAAGAATTCTTGCCGAAAAAAACTTTATCTCCCCGTCCAATGACATTTATGGTTTTAACGTTCACGGTACTCAAGTACTGTCTGTACTTGCTGGAAACAAGGACGGAGAATACGTCGGATCAGCTCCAAAAGCAAATTACATATTGCTCATTACTGAGGATGTCCGTGAAGAAAACTTAATTGAAGAATACTTTTGGACTCAAGGCGCTGAATATGCAGACAGTCTTGGCGCCGACATCATCAGTTCATCACTTGGCTATAATACCTTTGACACGAAAAGCTTTGATCATTTGCAATCGGAATTAGGGAAAACTACCGCCATGGTGAGTAAAGGAGCCCGGTCTGCTGTTCAAAAAGGAATGTTGGTCGTCAACAGTGCAGGGAACGAAGGAGAATCACCTTGGGAACACTTACTGTTCCCTGCCGATGAAGAACTAGTATTGACTGTGGGTGCTGTAAACAGCCAAGGAAATCATGTGAATTTCAGTTCAACCTCCCCTCCTGGACTTGGTTTTGTAAAACCAAATGTTGCAGCACTTGGTGAACAAATTAGTATCTCAAGCTCAAATGGCATATACGAGAACGCCAACGGAACCTCCTTTGCTTGTCCGATTATTTCAGGATTAGCCGCGTGTTTATGGCAAGCCTATCCTGACAAAAATCAATTGGAAATTAAAACCATCATTGAACAAAGCGCTCATCAATACAATTCTCCTGATAATTTAATAGGATATGGAATCCCAAATTTTTCGCAAACAATTGAAAACATAAGTTTACAATATAAACAAGTGTATAGCACTACTTTGTTCCCTAACCCAACAAGTAATTCTAAACTCACATTAAAGCATCAATTTAACGACAGTATTTTGAACATAGAACTTTTTGACTACACTGGGAAGCAAATGAAGACTGTGCTTTTCGAGAAAATAAATTCGGAAACCATTGGCATTACTTTACCTACCATACAACAAGGAAGTTATTTCCTTACTTTTATCACCGAGGCAGGTTTGTTTCAAAAACAGTTAATTGTAAATTAAACACAAAATCAGCCACCTTGGACATCATCATTTTCATAGCCATAGCTTTTGTTTTAGTTTATACGCTCTATAAAGCAAAGGTATTCAAGCTCACAGGCGTTTCGATTGTGTTGTTGATACTGCTGCTTGCTGTAAAATTTGGTGCGGGACAAATTATCAATAAGTATTACTTTGACCGTTATGAAAACCAACAACATTCGGACATTTACAAATATTTCGACGATGGTCATGAATTGTACAAAATAGCCAAAGAAAACCCCACTGCATATGTAAAAATATTCAGCGGACTGTACCAAAACGACTCTTCTCTAGATCAATATGTCAACCGCTTAAGTAATTGGAAAAAACACACGGACAATTATGTAAAAACAATGAACTATACAGATGCCAATTTATTCAGTTCTAATAGAACGATGGCAAGGATAAACAGTTTACTTTGTTTTGCTTCACAAGGAAATTTAATGTCACAAACGTTAATGTTTAGTTTTATCTCTTTTTTGGGTATTACTTTAATTTTCTTGACGTTCCTAAGCAACCTTAAACTTCCTCCCTGGTTAAGTTTCTCTGCTTTGTGTTGCAGCCCTTCTTTACTAATTTGGTCAAGCTCAATTCAAAAAGAAAGTTTATTGGTATTTGGTATAGGTTTGTTTGTTTATGCAGTATTCCGTAAGAATAAAAACTACTTACTACTTGTACTAGCTTGTATATTGTTGTTGTACACAGCGTATTTCATACTGGTCATTTTAATTGGCTCTTGGATTTTAGTGATGATTTACCAAAAAAGTA
>JBLIAZ010000115.1:0-7937 GCA_047631875.1 Saprospiraceae bacterium | reverse complement strand
CTGATTACATTGCCATCCCATGTATACTCCGCTCCAAAAAGCGCAATCAACTTTAAGGTCATTGTTAGATAAGGTACAGACGCAATTTTACCTTCTAAGACAATGTTTAAACCTCCACTTAAGGTTGGCCCCACCATGATCAAAGCAGACAAATATTGACTACTTACACTCCCATCCATGTGCACCGTGCCTCCACTAAGTATTTTTCCAGTGATTTTTAGTGGGGGGCAACCGTCTTTTTCTAGGTACTCAATGTCCGCTCCCATATCTCTTAAAGCATCAACCAAAATCTTGATTGGCCTGTTTTTCATGCGTTCAGAACCTGTCAATAAGTACTCCCCAGGTGTACAAGCATATAGTGCAGTTAAAAATCGCATGGTTGTTCCTGCTGGCCCCACATCCTTTACTATACCTCCACTTGCAAGTAAACGTTGCATCGTTTCTGTGTCCTTTGCTATGGCCAGGTTTTCAATTTCAAAATTATCTTCGCACAAAGCCCTTATCATCAGTGCCCTGTTACTTTCGCTTTTCCCTGCAGTAAGTACAATGTTGCCTGATATAAATTTATTCTCTGCTGTTATTGAAATGTCATTCATGCTTTTCCTGCTGTCTCGTTGTAATAATTCAAAGCGTCAAGGATGTCATGTTTTTCACAAAAAACATCCCATTCGCTGGCACCAATATTGTTTAAAAGAGAAAAACTAATTTTTCCTTTTTGATTCTTTTTGTCGTGTACCATCAATGCTAAGTAGTTGTCAAAATTTGCTTTTGATAACACCGGCAAAGGGAAATACTTACCCATCACTTGTACTAACTCATCTAGTTCAATTTGTGACAACCCAGTTTTTTTATAGGATAAATAGGCTTCTGCTACCATGCCAATGGCAATGGCTTCTCCGTGTAAAAAAGTGGTTAACTCATTGCTTTCTAGATGATGAGTTTCAATGGCGTGACCAATGGTATGACCATAATTCAACAACTTCCTTTCTCCTTGTTCGGTTGGGTCGTTCATCACCACTTTGTTTTTTATGCCTACCGAATGATGAATTATTTTTTCCCAATTGTTGTTTTCCTTAAGGTTCATTGTTTTTACAATTTCCCAATATTCAGCGTCCTTAATTAAAGCGTGTTTTAACACCTCAGCAAATCCTGAACGTAATTGTTCAAAAGGCAAAGTGTTTAAAAATGCCGGATGAATGAACACCCCTTGAGGATAGTTGAACACCCCAATTTGATTTTTTAACCCTCCTAAATCAATGCCTAGTTTCCCACCTACGGATGCGTCAACTTGACTAAGTAAAGTCGTGGCAACATTTAAAAAATGAATTCCTCTTTTATAGGTAGATGCAATGAATCCACCCATGTCGCTGATTACCCCACCTCCTAAATTAATTACTAAAGCTTTCCTGTCAGCGCGAAAATCACTCATTGCCATCCATACCTGAGTAACGACTTCGATGGTTTTGTTTTCTTCACCGCTTTCTGTTTCAATGATTTCCGCATCTTTAAACGCTGGAATAGTTCGAATTAAAATAGGCAAGCAATGTTGCAAGGTATTTTCATCTACAAGGATGAAATACTGCGAATATTCCTGATGGGCTACAATGAATTTTTCCAATTCCGACAAACTGTCATCGCCAATGTGGACACTGTAACCATGTGATTTAATTGATTGCAAAATAAAATAGTTTTGTACAGCTCCAAAATTAAGGATTTATACTTAAATGAATTAGCTATTTTAGTACAAAAAATAGGTTAAGTTGAGTTCAGCATGGTAAAAAAAGAACTTCGAAGCGTTTACAAAAACAAAAGAGCGGAATTATCATCAGATGAAATTGAAGTTTTATCCTTAGAAATCAACACCACCTTACTTGAACTACTGAATCAACTCACTTTCCAAACGCTAAATTGCTTTTTAAGTAGTAATGAAAAAGGGGAAGTCCGCACCTCTTCAATTATCAATGAATTACTTTCCCAAGAAAAATTTATTTCGGTTCCTTTGTCGAATTACAAATCGAACAGCATGCAAGCCGTTCGATTCAAAAAAGGAGAACTTACAGCAAAAGATAAATTTGGAATACCAGTCCCAACGACGATTGAGATTGTCCCTGTAAAATCTATTGATATTTTAATAGTGCCACTGCTTTGTTTCGACAAAAAAGGGCACAGAGTTGGATATGGAAAAGGCATGTATGATAGGTTTTTAAACAATTGCAAAAAGGATGTAGTTACTATTGGCTTATCCCTTTTTGAGGCAATCGAAGAAATAATCGACGTGGATGAACTTGACATTCCACTCAATTATGTCATCTGCAAAACTCAAGTGTTTAAATTCGGGTAATGTCTTAAATCAAATCCCGATTTCGTAAGTATTTTCAATATATTCCTACTGATGATCCATTTTAGTACTTTTCCGCACCATAAAAAACGCGCCAATCAGTACAAATGGAATGCTTAACAATTGACCTGTGGAAAGCACATCTCCAAAATAACTTTCTATTCCGTGCTGGGAATTTTTGATAAACTCAATGAAAAATCTAGCTGTAAACACAACCATTAAAAACAGACCAAACATTTTCCCTTCTTGTGCAACTAGTTTCTTTTTTTTGTACAAAAACAACAGCAAAACAAGCACAACAGTATAAGCAAGTGCTTCGTATAATTGTGCAGGATGACGAGCAAAATTTTCTCCCAGGTAAGTAAATACAATTCCCCATGGTTTTTCGGTCGGCACCCCTACTATTTCACTGTTAAAAAAATTACCTACTCGAATGAATGCCCCAGCTAACGCACCAGCGATGACCATCCTGTCCAGCACCCACAACATGCTCCTTTTAATTTTAAATTTTGAATACCACCAAATCCCAATGATTACCCCAATAGCTCCTCCATGACTAGCAAGTCCACCTTCGCGAATGTTTAAAACGGATAACATGTGACTCTTTTCTTCCACATTATTTACTGTGAAATACCAATCAAAATCATAAAAGAATACATGACCCAAACGCGCTCCCAAAACAGCACCAATCAGTACTGCGTACAACAAAGGATCTAACAACGCTTCCTTAATTCCTTCTTTAAGGTACATTTTTTTAATGAGCAAATAACCCAACCAAAAAGAAGATGCCCACAGCAAACCATAGTATCTGATTTCAAGAGAACCTATTGAAAAAATGGCGGGATCCATGTCCCAGGTCAAGAAGTTTAGCATGCAAAAATTATTTTACTCAAAGATATGATTCTATAAGGAAAGACGTAGCCTTTTAGGTAATTTTGATAAAAACACGCCTGTGTACAAACTGATATTAATTGCCATTTTACTCCTGCCCTCCTGTTTGTTTACACAGCAGGAAAAGGTATCCTCTAAAAATGAAAAACATGATGGACCTGTAGATGAGGTGCTGTTTTACAACGTCGAAAATTTATTTGACACTGAAATTGATTCCACTCGTACCTACAACGAATTCAGTCCAGACAGTAAAAAGAAATGGGACAAATATAAATTCAAGAAGAAAATAAATGAAATCGCAAAGTGCATTACTGCTGCAACTGAAGATGGAGCTGAATTCATTGGTCTGGCTGAAATTGAAAATGAATTAGTACTGCAAAAATTAATAAGCCATCCTTTGCTTTTTCCGTATCATTATGAAATCATGCATTTTGAATCAAGAGATGTCCGAGGAATTGATGTGGCACTTCTTTATAAGTCAAAAACAATGGATTTACTTTCCTTTAAAAAGGTAGTCATCCAGAAAAAACGTCGCCCCACTCGTGATATTTTAATCGTGGTAGGCATACACAAGCAAAGCAAGGATACTTTAGCCTTTTTTGTTAATCATTGGTCGAGCAGGTGGGGTGGGAAAAAGAAAAGTGAAAAATCGAGGGTGCTTGCAGCTGTGACATTACAATACCAAATGGACTCTCTCAGAAAGAAATGTCCCAGTTGTAAAATCATTGCCATGGGTGATTTTAACGACAGCCCAAAAGACAGCAGCATAAACAAAGTACTAGACAACATCAACTACGTTAACCTTTTCAAAGACAGTACGCAGACATATGGCTCGCTGAAATACAAAAGAAAATGGCAGGTTTTCGATCAATTTGTGGTCAGTAAAAACTTACTTGAGAATACAGGTGTTACGGTCAACAATGTTACGATATTTTCACCCAGTTGGCTTCTTGAAAATGATAAAAAATACGGCGGACAAAAACCATTCAGAACCTATTACGGACCGAGATACCACGGTGGAATCAGTGACCATTTACCCGTTGTTTTAAGGCTTAAGTACTGAACGAGTGAATTACGTAAATTTGAACATCGTAACTTTTCTTAAATATCCCTGCTACTCCTTGAACTTACCATATATTTGCAATATGTTCCGTACGGTATATCTCTTGATATTTTTAAGCATATTAGTGGCTTCTTGCGACCCTGATACGAAGGGGCTTAAATCACTTGAAATTACCGAACCAATTCCCGACGCTATTTACTACAATTATGAAATATTTTACAGCGATTCTGGGTTAACTAAAGTAAAAATTGCTGGCAGAGTTCTAGAACAGCACTCTTCCAAGGAAGGAAGTGATGGCAATGATCACATGAAAGACAGCGTGCACTTATGGTTTTACGATTCTGACATGAAAGTACAAAGTGAAATGATTGCTGACAGGGCAATTCGAAATAGAAAAACGGGATACATGGAAGCCTTTGGAGAGGTGATAGTGTACAACGAAAAAGGAGAGAAACTAGAAACAGAACATCTTATTTGGGACGAGCAAAAAGAGAAAATAATTTCGAACACAGAAGTAACTATTAGACAAAAAACACAAACTATTGTGGGAGATGGTTTAATTTCAGACCAAAATTTTTTAGATTACGAAATCAAAAATCCTCACGGCGAACTTTTTATAGACAATGAAGACAAACAGTAACAATATTTTTAAGTTAATTTGGCTATTCATTTTCATCCTGTCAAGTTTAATTTTTTGCATTTTATTTTATTTTGACCAGTGGGAACAAGCAAAACCGATGTTGTTCATCATTCCATTTTCTTTGTTTTTTTACTTTATAAGAAAGCAACGCGAAAAAAAAGCTAAAGACTCCTGATGACTTATATTTTCATCATCATTTTAATGGTTGTTTTTTCGGCGTTTTTTTCCGGACTTGAAATAGCCTTTGTCTCCTCGGACAAAATGTTGATTGAAATGAATAAAAAAAAGTCGGGGAAAACCGTTTATAAAATACTTTCTGAATTTTCGAACAAGCCTTCTCGGTTCCTAGCCACTTTACTTATTGGGAATAACTTGACGATCGTATTGTATGGAATTTTTATGGACAAGGTGCTGAAAGCAGAAATAAGTACATGGATTCAAAATGGGTTCATGATTTTACTTATTCAAACAGTGGTCTCTACTGCCATCATATTGATATTCGCAGAATACCTTCCGAAAGCATTATTTCGCCTAAAACCAAATAAAATTTTGGCTTTTTTCTCATTCCCAATGTATGCCATGTATTGGCTTATGAAAGGAATCGTTTGGGTTTTTGTAGGTATTTCAAAATTCATTTTGAAGGTGTTTTTCAAACTGGAAATCGAAGAAAGCCCTACTATCTTTGGCAGGATAGAACTTGAACAATACCTTGAAAACCGAACTTTGGACGCTGATGAATCCGCACTAGATTCTGAAATTCAGATTTACAAAAACGTCCTTGAATTTTCCAATGTAAAAGTTCGAGAATGCATGGTTCCTAGAACGGAAATAATAGGACTTGATGTGAATATACCAATCGATACTTTAATTAATACTTTTGTAAACACAGGACTATCAAAAATATTGATTTTTAAAGATTCTATTGATGAAATCATTGGGTTTGTACACCATTCAGAAATGTTTAAAAATCCTAAACGTATTAAAAACGTATTGCTTCCCGTTGGGTTTATTCCCACCAGCATGTCCGCGCAAGAAACTTTAAACAGCTTCATGCGTCAACAAAAATCGATTTTAGTCGTAGTGGACGAGTTTGGTGGAACTGCAGGGATGGTCACAGTTGAAGATGTCATGGAAGAAATATTCGGAGAAATTGAAGACGAACATGACATTCAAGAGCACACTGAAGAAAAATTAAGTGAAGGTACTTATCTGTTTTCGGGAAGATTGGAAATTGATTACATCAACAATAAATACAATTTAAAAATCCCTGTGAGCGAAGAGTACGAAACAATCGCAGGATACTTATTTACGCATTTTGGTAGCATTCCAAATGCGCAGGAGAAAATGACAACTGACAAGTACAATTTCACGATTGAATCTGTTTCTGAAACAAGGATTGAACTTGTCCAGGTAGATCATCTTCCTACTGATTAGTTTTAATCTGAACTTGTAGCACACTAAATATTTCTTGTACAGCAGGACAAACCTCTGTGTTTTTCAAGTTTAAATTCAATAATTGTTTTTGTTTAACCCTATCAGTATGAGGGTATTCTCGACATGCTTTTGGGCGCACATCATAGATAGAACAGTAATTATCCACCCCAAGGAAGGTACATGGTACAGATTGCAATACATGGTCACTGTCCTCATCAACTCGCAAATACTTGCCAATAAAATCTTTGGGTTTTAACCGTAAGTGTTTTGAAATTCTTTCAATGTCTTTTTGAGTAAACAAGGGTCCAGTTGTTTTACAACAGTTGGCACAATCAAGACAATCGGTACAGGAAAATACTTTGTCATGTGCTTGATGAAACAAAGAATCGATAGCAGAAGGTTTTAATTTTTTTATCTTTTTGAGCAGGAGTTTGTTTTCTTTGAGTTGGGATTGGGTTGGAGGTTTAATGGGAAGCATAAGGTAAAGGTAGGGAAATGAAAGGGGTTGATTAGAATAAAAAGGCACATGAAGTTTGGTGAGCGAATCGCCTCCTTTGTGGCAATCTGGAGAAGGCAATCCTAATCATGTATTTTAAATAAATGACTTTACCGCACAGGTCTTGTTGCTTTTTAGTGCATACCAATTTCTTGAAAATAATTGATCGGATGAGCGGATCCGAATCACCAACCACGAGAACCCACACGTGCACTTTAACCTAGATGAGTTATACTCCGTCCTGATTATTCCTGAATTTATTTTGAAACATTCTTGCAAATAAAAATAACTCCTGAATAGAAGTTATTGACAATACGTTACGTACTTATACTCCTTGATTGGAGTCGCTAACTGGTGCTTTTGTATAAGCAGGACACAACTCATGTTGAGATTTACAAGATGATGTCAAACCACCTAAAGTCAATACTGCTAACGCTAACCCTAATAACCTCAATCCTTTTTTACTCATCTTGCTAAATTATAGATAGTGCAAAAATACAGCTATCATTCAAACATTACTTACAATACTTAGTTTCTTTACTAACAATTTATCTACAACACGAGGTTGAAGTGTAAAAGTTAAGGATAATTTAATGATTGGTCAAGCTTATTGTAAAATGATTGTAAGCTCTTTGGTCACCCTTCCCCCAGTAAATACAAGTTTTCTTGTTTTCTTCAAATCACCAGCTAGTAAAATAGTAATCTCTACTAATTCATCTTCTTGTAAAATCAATGAATTAAAGGGCTGTTTCTTTTCATCTAATATTAAACCTTCAACGCCCACAACGGTTTTGGCGTTATTATGAAGCATCAATTTCAAGCTCTTCAGTTCAACTCCTTTTGTGTCAATGGTGATGACATTCTCTTTCGAAAATAAGGCGATTACTGGAACGTCATCTTGATAAATCAAATTTGCATACAATTCAACTTTTCTCTCTAAAGCAGCTGTAGGATTGAATATAGAATTCCTCACGTCATAATAGTCATCACTGACTCCCTTTTGAGCTTTGTATTCCCCGTTCGGGTTTTTAACGAAGCTCAATGCGGCGACACCCGAACCGTCACTCATCATGTA
>JBLIAZ010000114.1:0-7951 GCA_047631875.1 Saprospiraceae bacterium | reverse complement strand
AGAATTTCTATTCATGGACATACTGATAATGTGGGGTCTGAAACTAAAAACTTAAAATTGTCTAACGAAAGAGCAAGAGAGGTAGAGGCTTTCTTAATAGATAATGGAATAAGTACGAAAAGGTTAAATCATCAAGGTTTTGGTTCGTCAAAGCCTAAGAAAGGTAACAACAATGAAGCTAACAGGTCACTGAATAGAAGGGTGGAGTTTGTGATACTTAGCAGGTGAGATGAAAATAATTAATTAATAAAAAATTCCCGACTCAGTAAAAATTATAAAAATTCTGAATCGGGAACTTAAGCAAGAACAATTAATTATAGAAAATTACTCATCTACTACATTGACGGAAAGAAGAGTAAATAGTTGCCTAAAATTTGACTTAAAATGAAGTTTTTTTTACTGTTAGTTTTAACGATGCTGCTAAATCCCTGCCTGGCTTGTGTTTGTGATGAAAAGCCAACTTTATCTTTGCAGGTATGTTCGTTATATGACGTGATTTTTTCAGGCGATGTACAAAATACTAGTGTATGTGAGGATGGGAATTCTAAAGTGTTGTTTAATGTTTCGGAACTGTATAAAGGAGATGTAGAATTTGTGTCTGAACTACAATATGTATGTGGAGTAGAGGATTGTTCTGTAGATTTTCATGATGATTCAGAATGGCTTATTTTTGCAAAAAAGAACAATGCGCAGGAGTGTATTTTTGAATTATGTTCCTATTCTAGAGAGTTATTACCTGACAGCACTGCTGTATACATTAACCAATTACGAGGGAGTACTTTTTTTCAGGATAAAGATTTTTTAGCTTCTCAATTCGACATAAAAAAGAGATCTAAAAATGAGTTGAGATCTCGGAAATATGAAAAAGTAGATCCGAAATTAATCCCCGTGTTTTTAGGTGTCTCCTTGTTGTTTATGCTCGGAGGGATGTTCGTTTTTAAAAGAGTAAGTAAAAAGAAATCGTAAATGAAAAAGGTATTTTCGTTTTTGATATTATTAGTACTTGCTTCCTGTCAAGAGGTTCCCGAAATAAGAACCGAAAATGAATTCTCAAAGCTTTTTAGCATTACTATTGGCAAGAAGATAACAACAGTAACAACAGTAGATGAATTTGGTTCAAAGCTGTCGGAAATCAGCTTTAAAAATCCCTATGCAAAAGTTGTGATGTTGAACACTACTTATTTATCCTATGCCAAATCAATTGGTGTGGAAAATCACGTGGTAGGGATTGTAGATGTAGAGAGAGTGAAAAAATTTAGCATTGAAGCTGGAAAGATAAAGGGTGTGGGTAAAAATGGTGTACTCAACATGGAACTGATAAGTTCGTTAAAGCCTGATTTGATAATTTGTAACTCATTCCAACTAAAAGAATTATCTCTGTTTGATGAAGTAGATGTGTTGGTGGTTAATGAGTTTTGGGAAGGACACCCCTTAGGACGAGCCGAATGGGTCAAAGTATTTGGTGTAATATTTGGCGCCGATAAAAAATCCGAGGAATTATTTTTGGAAGTAAAAGAGCGCTATCAATCTCAATTGATTGTGAAACAACAGCGCATGCCGAGGGTTTATAATCTTAGCCGGTTTTCTTCTAGTTATTTTCTACCAGGGTGTGAGTCCCTCATGTCTAAAGTACTATTGGACACTCAATCTGATGTGGAATGTATTGCCGAAAGCGCCAGGTCAGTGGAGATTAGTCAAGAACAACAGTTGTCAATGTGCGGCAATAAAGATTATTTACTCTTTTTTGATTGGTTACCAAACAATAGGAGCCATGAACAGGTGTCAAAGGAATTAGGTGTCCAAAAATGCTTTAAAGGTGACATCATTTACTGTAATACTAGTTTAAACTCTTATTTTGAAGCATCTATTATGGAGCCAGATGTGGTGTTGGACAATTTAATTCAAATACTCCATCGTAATCAAGAAGAAACTAAGTATTTTACTTTGTTGAAAAAATAGATTCAAGACGGTACATGAAAAAAACAGGTTTAATATTGTTGTCACTCATTTTGATTGTCACAAATTTACTTTTTGGAAGCATAGAATTCAATGTTTTTTCATGGTATTCTCTCACTGCGGAGCAGCAAGAAGTTTTGAGTTTGATTATTTTTGAAAACCGATTCCCAAGAACTTTACTTGCTTTTTTCGCGGGAGCTTCTTGTGCCGTATCAGGTTTGGTGTTGCAAACGATATTTAAAAATCCTTTAGCTGGACCGACTACATTAGGTGTGAATTCTGGTGCTAGCTTAGGAATTGTACTTTATTTTTTTTTTGTTTCAAGTTTAGGTTTTGCACCTGTATTGGTAGGGAATAGCTTTTTTGCGATACTGGGGTCTTTGTTATTTTTAGCTCTTATTATTGGTTTGTCGTTGCGCTTTAAATCTGTTACTACCGTTTTGATTGTAGGGATGTTAATTGGTTATGTGGGATATTCCTTCATTGAAGTGGTGGTGCAAAGTTCCTCCAGTACTGCAATAAGTAATTACGTTTTTTGGGGGATGGGGAGTTTCAATGGTTCGTCATGGAGTAATGTTTTGTTGGTCGGTGTACTGACAATAAGTACTACGATGTACTTTATAAAGAAATCAAAGCAGCTCAATTTATATTTGCTGGGTGACAACGAAATGTTAATGAGCGGTGGGGATGTGAAACGGTTAAGGATTGAAGTGATGCTCGTAGCAGGTGCTATGATTGGTATTTTAACTAGTGTAGTGGGTCCTCTAGCATTTTTAGGAATTGCAGTTCCAAACTTATTGAAATTGCAGTTGAAAACGTTAAATCACCACATTTTACTTCCTTTTTGTGTGTTAATTGGGGGAGCATTTGCCGTGTTGGCTGACTTGCTTTCTAGGGGTGTTGTTTTTGATGCTGTTTTTCCTTTGAATGCTATCTTGTCATTGTTGGCAATCCCAGTGGTACTAATTTTATTTTATCGAAAGAAGCATGCAGTTAATTCTTGATCAACTAGGTATAGGTTATGATAAAAGTTTATGTGATGACATAAACTTAACGCTGGAGGTAGGGAGCGTTTACGTGTTGTTAGGAGATAACGGATTAGGTAAAACAACATTATTCAAAACAATTGCAGGTATTATAAACCCATTGTTTGGGAGCATCAAAGTCCAAGGAGGTAAAAAATCGGGAGTAGCATTTGTTGGTACTGACAAGCCTCAAATTGATTTTCTATCGGTGAAAGAGTATTTAAGTTTTGGACAAGAACAGGTAAGTAATGAAACTTTGTTTAATCTGTTAAATCGGTTCTCTATGCAAGGTTTTGTATATCAGGATGTGAACGATTTAAGTGATGGGCAGTTCAAAAAGATAGCACTGATACGTCAATTGCTGAAGAAAAAAGCTGTGTTGCTTTTGGATGAGCCCAGCGCTTATTTGGATGTAAAGAATAAGGCATTTCTGAGTGACATGCTTAAAAGCTTGAAGCATAATCAAGTGATTTTTCTTTCGACACATGATGTTGATTTTGCAAAAAAATGTGGCGATGTATTTTACAAAATCCTCAATAATTCCATAATAGAAATAAGTGAGTTTTAATTCGTAGAATCTGATTGAATGAAAAATGCCAACTCAATGAGCTGGCATTTTTTAAATATATTTAGGTCAAGTTGCAATGATTAACAGCTTCTTAATTACTTCCTAAGTCTTCAAAACTAACATCGTCAAATGAGGTGTCAGTTGTCGTGTCAGATGATTCAGAAGTGTCTTCTGATTTCTCTTCAGCTGGTTTGTATCCTTCGTACACACCTTTCTCTGCTTGAATAAAATCAATAGCTCCTTTCAACCCGTCTGCGAATTTTTCAAAATCTTCTTTGTACAAAAATAATTTATGTTTTTCAAAACTAAATTTTCCATCTTCAGAAAATCTTTTTTTACTCTCAGTGATAGTCAAGTAATAATCGTCTCCTTTTGTAGCTTTTACATCAAAAAAGTAAGTTCTTTTTCCTGCTCTAACTGCGTTTGAAAAAATATCATCTCTCCTGTTGTCGTGCGAATTGTCCATTTTTTTCTAACTTTTAAATTTCAACTGTTTTAATCCTTTGTTGTCTTGTGTTCCTTGGCTTGATGTTTTAGCTGAGGTTTATTTTCTTTTCGATGTCGCTGATGTATACACGGAATCTTTTATCGGTCTCAATCAAGTTGTTTACCGTTCTGCACGCGTGTAGTACGGTTGCGTGGTCTTTTCCTCCGCTGTGAGCTCCGATAGTTGCCAAAGACGACTTGGTCATACTTTTTGAAAAATACATTGAAATTTGTCTCGCTTGAACCACTTCTCTTTTTCTGGTTTTACTTTTCATCATTTCTAATGAAAGGTTAAAGTAATCACAAACTACTTTTTGGATGTAATCAATAGAAACTTCTCTGGCGGTGTTTTTGACGAACTTGTCAATCATCTGCTTAGCAAGTTCAAGTGTAATCGCTTTTTTGTTTAAGCTTGATTGAGCAATCAAAGAAATTAAAGCGCCTTCTAGTTCTCTTACGTTTGAAGTGATACTGTATGCTAAATATTCCACCACTTCTTTTGGTAAATCAATACCATCTTGGTGCATTTTTTTATTCAAAATAGCGATCCTTGTTTCCAAGTCAGGTGATTGTAGATCTGCAGACAATCCCCATTTAAACCTTGAAAGCAACCTTTGTTCCATGCCTTGTAATTCAACAGGTGGTTTGTCTGAGGTTAATACTAACTGGCTTCCGTTTTGGTGTAAGTGATTGAATATGTGAAAAAAGATATCTTGTGTTTTTTCTTTTCCTGCAAAAAACTGCACATCATCAATGATTAATACATCTATCATTTGATAAAAATGAATGAAATCATTTTGAGTATTATTCCTTACCGAATCAATGAATTGGTGTGTGAATTTTTCTGAAGAAACATACAGGACTGTTTTGTTAGGATGGTTCTTTTTAATTTCAATACCAATTGAGTTTGCTAAGTGTGTTTTTCCAAGTCCAACTCCTCCATATATTAACAAAGGGTTAAAAGCGGTCCCTCCTGGTTTATTAGCTACTGCATATCCAGCTGAACGAGCTAGTCTGTTGCAATCTCCCTCAATGAAATTGTCAAAAGAATAGTTGTGGTTTAGTTGAGAGTCGACTGTTATTTTTTTAAGACCTGGAATGATAAATGGGTTCCTAATAGGATTCTCATTGATGTTAACCGGCATAGAAACCGCTCTGTTTTTTGTGAATTTCTTTTCGGTAGTAGGGATTTTGATGGCGTATGACTTTTGGTTGTTATTGTAGTAATTATCCATTACTATACTGTATTCCAAATTGCCTTCAGTTCCTAATTCTCTTTTGATGCTGCTTTTTAATAAGTCAAGGTAGTGTTCTTCTAGCCATTCATAAAAGAACTGACTCGGAACCTGAATCGTTAAAACCTTACTTTTTAGTTTGATGGCTTTAATTGGTTCAAACCAAGTTTGAAATCCAGTTAAGGTTACGTTGTCTCGTATGAAGTCTAAACAGTTTTTCCAAATCTTATCATGCGTCTTTTCCATAAAACCCCTCTTGTGTTTTTAATGCCAAAACAGCATTATTTTGTTGTTTTTTTGTTTAAAGTAAAGTCAATTTTTCGTCGATGAATTAGACATTTTTATCGCCCTTTATCCTGAGAACAAATATGCTACGAAAAAAGTTAATAAAAAAACAATATAGCTATTGTATTATAACTTTTTTTGCCCTAAGTAATTTCGTATTTTAGCAAAGTAATTTTGGTACTTAAATGCTTATAGTACCTTTGCATTATAAAAGATAGTGATTATGTCGGAATACAGAACAATTGATTGTGGTTCTTTAAGAGAAAACCACATTGGGGAAACGGTTTTATTGAGTGGATGGGTACAAAAGATAAGGGATAAGGGAGGAATTGTGTGGATTGATTTACGAGATCGTTTTGGAATTACTCAAGTGATATTGGAAGAAGGAGTAGAGTCTTTGGAGCAAATTGTTGTAGCAAAAAAACTAGGAAGAGAGTTCGTTATTTCTATAAAAGGGAAGGTGGCTGAACGGTACGCAAAAAACAATAAAATTCCAACGGGTGACATCGAATTGAGAGTCGAAAAAATCACTGTATTAAACCCTTCAAAAACACCTCCTTTTACCATTGAAAATGAGACTGATGGAGGAGAGGAATTGAGGATGAAATACCGCTACCTTGACATCAGAAGAAATCCAATAAAAAACAACCTTTTATTTAGGAGTAAACTGTCTCTTGAAATTAGAAAGTTTTTGGATGAAAAAGCATTTATTGAGGTGGAAACTCCTTATTTAATAAAATCAACTCCAGAGGGAGCGCGTGATTTTGTAGTTCCGAGCAGAATGAATAATGGAGAATTTTATGCTTTACCACAATCGCCTCAAACTTTTAAACAATTATTAATGATTGGAGGGTTGGATAAGTATTATCAAATAGTAAAATGTTTCAGGGATGAGGATTTACGTGCCGATCGTCAACCAGAATTTACACAGATTGATTGTGAAATGTCATTTGTCAACCAAGATGACATTATAAATACCTTTGAAGGCTTAACCAAACACGTTTTTAAAGTACTTAAAGGAATTGATTTGCCAGACTTTCCTAAAATGGATTATGCTGAAGCAATGAGCTTATATGGTAGTGATAAGCCTGACATCAGGTTTGACATGAAGTTCGTAGACATGAATAGTGTGACAAAAAACAAAGGTTTTTCAGTATTTGATGCCGTTGAATTGGTAGTAGCCGTTAACGCTAAAGATTGTGCATCCTATACAAGGAAACAGCTTGATAAGCTCACTGATTTTGTGCGAAGACCTCAGGTAGGAGCTAAAGGGTTGGTTTATTTAAAGTACAACGAGGACGGAAGTTTTAAATCTTCAGTAGATAAATTTTTTGACCAAGACGCTTTGAAGTTATGGGCCGAACAAGCAAACATGGAAAAAGGCGACTTGCTTTTGGTGTTGGCAGGAGGTGTGGATGAGGTAAGGAAGCAAATGAGTGAGTTGAGATTACACATGGGTTCGGAATTAGGTTTAAGGAACCCTTCGGTATTTAGTCCATTGTGGGTGGTTGATTTTCCTTTGTTGGAATGGGACGAGGAAACAGGCAGATACCATGCTATGCATCACCCATTTACCTCGCCTAAGCATGAGGATTTTGAAAAAATGAAAAGTGCGCCAGGAGAAGTAAGAGCCAATGCTTATGATTTAGTTGTCAATGGAGTTGAGCTCGGAGGAGGGTCCATCAGGATTCACGACAAGGCTCTTCAGGCAAGAATGTTTGATTTATTAGGGTTCTCTCCCGAACAAGCGCAAGATCAATTTGGGTTTTTAATGAATGCTTTTGAGTATGGTGCTCCACCCCATGCGGGAATTGCATTTGGTTTTGATCGATTATGTGCAGTTATGGCTGGTGTTGACAACATCCGAGAGTTCATTGCTTTTCCAAAAAACAATTCTGGAAGAGACGTCATGATTGACTCTCCCTCACCTTTAAGTGAAGAGCAATTGCAGGAACTAAATTTAAGTGTGAACGAGTAATTTGATCATCACAAAATGTTTTTAAGACACAATCAATTTTCCATCGCATTATTTGTTGTCATTTTTTTACTTTGCTTGTTGCCGGGGAGCGAAGTTCCAAAATTGGGACAGGAACATTTAGATAAATTTCTTCACTTTATGTTGTTTGGTTTGTTCTCTTTTTGCACCATGGTTGGTGTTACAAAACAGTACCAATTTCCGGTGTTGTCCTCTAATGTCGTGAAGTTTACAATAGTATTTTCAATTATTTATGGGGTAACAATAGAAGTATTTCAGGGTTTGCTGTTAGAGGGAAGGGGTTTTGAATGGCTTGACATTGCAGCAGATACTGCGGGAGTATTCATAGGTTATTTCTTTTTTTTGGTGATGATGGGAAAAAAGAGCGGTGCCAAATTCAAATTTAAGGCGATTTAATTTT
>JBLIAZ010000113.1:0-8117 GCA_047631875.1 Saprospiraceae bacterium | reverse complement strand
ATTTCTTTTATTGGTTCAGATATTATTTTTGATAAATCAACAAAGTCTATTGTTAAAGGGGCACAACCTGATGTTATTTCATTTTCAGTGCTGAATTCAGCAACTGGAACAGGGACCTCGAGAAGACGATTATATGTATTTGTGCACCCAAATGTATCAACAACACTCAGTTTGGGTTGAAATTGAAGGGGAGGAACCACATAGCCATGACTGTTTTCAAACACTGTATCTATCAAGTTTGTGTCTCCATACTCCCAGAAATATGAAAGGCCATTTCCTGTAGATAAATTGATGAAGTCAACCACGTATGGGGACTCGCAAGAACTTTTTGCGGAGGATGAAAACTGTGCTTTTGGCGGTCCATAATTTAGTGTAACAGTATTAGTGCAAGATTCACTTATTTTAGCTGTCATAGTGACTATAGAAGGGTTATTTCCAGCGTAATTATGTGTGAATTCACTTTTAACACTTTGACTTCCGTCACCTAAATCCCAAAGAATTGAAGTTGGTACGGGAAAAGTTACGTCTTTCAAAGTAAGTGAATAGTTCAAGGCGTTGCATACAGCCGTAATTTCCATTTTAACTGGATAATTCCTGATGTACATGAGTTTTTCAACTGAGTCGGTGCAGGAAGTGGTATTTTCTTTGACATACAACGTCACAGGAACGGTGTCAAAAGCGTTGTAAATTTGAGCAAGGGGAATTTCGGAGTTTGAAGTATTGCCGTTCCCAAAACTCCATTGGTAAGTTAGATTTTCTCCCGTAGAGGTGTTAAAGAAATTCACATTAGCGGGAAGTGAACAAGCCATGGAGTCATAATTGAAGTCAGCGACTGGGCCTCCTGCAACTAAAAAATCTCTTTTATTAAGAGTAGCTTCGCAACCATTGTCGTCAATGATTTTTAGTAAGACATCATATTTTCCAGATTTAGTAAATGTAACCGATGGGTTTTGATCGGTGGAGGTTGTTCCATTGGTGAAACTCCAAAACCAAGAACTAATAGCACTTGACTGTGGAATGGATAAATCACTAAGTTGAGCAGTAAATGGAATACAGCCATCGCTAGCCGAGGAGGAAAAATCAACTGTGATTCCTGGACTTACCCTAATTGACATCGTGTCTCTTTTGGTCTCTATACCATTTGTAGACTCTAAGAATACGTCAAAATTACCAGGTGTAGCAAAAATTAAAGTAGGATTTTTAATGTCAGAGGAAGTGCCTGCTGTTGAGGTCCAAGTCCATTTATTTGCGTCTAAAGATGAAGCATCAGTAAATTTTATGATTAACGGCGCGCAGCCAAAAGTTTTGTTGGAAGTAAAATCCGCAACAAATTGAGCTTGGACTCCCCAAGAAACAAGAAGAAAAACGATTATCGGTAAAAATTTTTTCATCAGCAAAAGGTAACTGTCAAATAAACGTAAAAAAACAAACAAAGTTCTATTATTAGGAAGGAATTTTTGAATTATTTACAGATCTAGGTTTGGAAATTGGATAACTTAGTGAAATTGTTGCTAATTCACAATTTAGCGCCAATAATTTATGATGCCGGAATCGTTTTTTTTAAGAACTTAAAAATGAATTATTATCGATGCTGAAGGTTATTGAGATTTTTGTTTTATTTTCGTCCACGTGTGTGATTTGTTTCATGTACTTGACAAAAAATAGTGGAAAACTTAAAGGACATATCGTTAGTTGTTTCAAGTCTACAATCAAAAGTGGAAAAGTTAATTTTGCAGCATAGAAAAGCTACAGAAGAAACTTCACAACTAATGGAAGAGAATGAGTTTTTGAGAAAAGCTTTACAAAATCAAAAAGCAGATTTTTCCGAGTTACAGGAGAAAAACAAAGTGCTTAAATTAGCTAAAACTATTTCAGGACTTGAAGGAGGAAACACAGAAGTTAAATTGAAAATTAATGAATTAGTGCGGGAGATAAATAAATGTATTGCATTGGTAAATAATTGAAATAAATGTCTCAAAATTCATCAGTTAAAGTTTTAATCGCGGAAAGGGAATATCCCCTTACGGTCAGCGAGAGCGAACTAGAGCAGGTGAAAAATGCTGAAAGTGAAATAAAGAAAAGACTTAAGTCACTCAGGGCAAGCTATCAAGTAAAAGAAAAGCAAGATTTACTAGCGATGTGCTTGCTTCAGATGGTCGTTGAAAAGAATCAGAATAGTTCTAGTTCAGATGAAAACGAAGACATTTACTCTAAAATAGAAGATTTAGAATCTTTTGTTTCTGATTATTTAAAAAAATAGCACATTTACTTCACTCCAGTCTGTTTTAGTTAATTTTCAATCACAATTAGATTATTTATCGCGAGGACTTATATAAAGCAGTCGTAGCACAAAATTAAAAGTGAAATGGAAATTATTATAATTGGAATTGGTGGACTCGCTGTAGGATTCGTCATAGCCTATTTTGTACTGAAATCAGCTACAAAGAACAAAGTGAATGTCATCATCAAGGATGCTAACAAGGAAGCTATTCAAATTAAAAAGGACAAACTTCTTCAGGCAAAAGAAAAGTTTTTTCAATTGAAAACGGAACATGAAAAAATAATAAATCAAAAGAAGCAAAAATCTCAACAAGACGAAAATAGGTTAAAACAAAGAGAGCAATCGTTGAATCAAAAAGCCAATGATTTTAACAAAAAAGAGAAAAACATTGAGAACTTGCAAAGTACTTTGAATAGCCGGTTGGAGGTAATATCAAACAAAGAGTCAGACGTTGAAAAACTTCACAAGAGACAAGTGGAACAACTTGAAACCATAGCAGGAGTTAGTGCAGACGAAGCTAAAAAACAATTAGTTGATGCCCTTAAGGCTGAGGCTAAAACGGAAGCTATGGTGTTAATTCAAGAGACGATCGAAGAGGCAAAGATGAGTGCCAACCAAGAGGCTAAAAAAGTAGTGATAAAAACAATACAAAGAGTTGCTACGGAAACAGCTGTTGAAAACTCTGTGTCGGTATTCCACATTGAGTCAGACGAAATAAAGGGAAGGATAATTGGAAGAGAAGGAAGGAATATCAGAGCTATTGAAGCAGCAACGGGAGTGGAAATTATTGTTGATGATACTCCGGAGGCAATAATTTTATCATGTTTTGATCCTATTCGTAGAGAAATTGCTCGGTTGTCATTGCATCAATTAGTTACTGATGGAAGGATTCACCCAGCTAGAATTGAGGAAGTTGTTGCAAAAACGAAGAAGCACCTTAATGAGGAGATCATTGAGGTAGGAAAACGTACTACTATAGATTTAGGAATTCATGGATTGCATCCTGAATTAATCAGGATGGTTGGAAGAATGAAATACAGATCATCGTACGGACAAAATTTACTTCAGCATTCAAGAGAAGTGGCTAATTTATGCGCTACAATGGCTTCCGAACTAGGGTTGGATGTTAAAACTGCAAAAAGAGCTGGGTTGCTACATGACATTGGAAAAGTTCCTGACGATGAGCCAGAATTACCGCACGCTGTACTGGGAATGGAATTGGCTAAAAAATTCAAAGAAAAACCGGATGTATGCAACGCCATAGGTGCTCACCATGACGAAGTGGAAATGACGACAATGGTAGCTCCAATTATCCAAATATGTGATGCCATTTCAGGAGCAAGACCAGGAGCAAGACGTGAAATTGTAGAATCATACATCAAGCGAATCAAGGAGCTTGAAAGTATAGCTTTAGCTTATCCTGGAGTAATAAAAACCTATGCTATTCAAGCGGGAAGAGAGCTTCGTGTAATTGTAGAAAGTGAAAAAATAAACGATAAAGGAGCTGAAACGCTTGCTTTTGATATTTCTCAAAAAATTCAAACTGAAATGACTTACCCTGGTCAAGTGAAAGTTACTGTGATTAGGGAGGTAAGAGCGGTTGGGTACGCGAAGTAGTTATCATTAAGTTATGCGGAAATTATATAGTGTACTGTTAGTTCTGTTACTGGCTGCGTTTCCTGCAGGAAGTAATTTGTTTTCTATTGATCTAGGGATAGGGTCTATTTATCTTTTTAGAATTGTTCTTTTGATTTCGTTGTTTTTATTACTGGCGAGAAGGAAATTAATTTTCTACAATTCTATATATACGAAACGTGCATTTTATTTGCTATTAATATGGGTTTCTTATGCTTTCCTATCAATGCTTTGGGCTGTAGATGTTAAACTGGCAATAGTGGAATCACTTTATTTAGTAAAAGCCTTACTTCTTTTCGTAGTTATAGTCTCCCTTTCTAAACAATCCGACGATGGATTGAAGACAATCCATTGGTCATGGATACTAGGGTTGTTGATTACAATGTTACTGGCAGTTTTCGAAATTTATTCTGGACAACATGTTAAAGGTATTTTTACTGAATTTCTAAAAAATGTTCACCCTCTCAGGCCTGCCTTCCGTTCAATTATATCTGTTTTTAGCGGACCTAATGAGTACTGTGTCTATTTGTGTTTGTCTGTTCCTTTTTTACTATACAAAATCCCCAAGAAATTCATCTTACTATCTTTTTTGGTTGTAATTTTTACTTTTTACGTGGTTTATAAAAACGATGCTAGGGTAGCTGTTATTGCTTTGATTTTTCAGGGAATAATGTTTAGTGTTTTATTTTTTAAACAATGGAGGAAAAAGATAGTTGAATTTATACGAAGGTTTGAAGTAAAGGTTTCTTTGGTTATCATTTTTGCATCCATCTTTTACTTCGCTTTCTTTCTACAGTATGTTAAGAACCCTCGCACTACTCATGATGACTATTCTATGATAGCAAGTTTTGGGAACGGTTTTCAAAGCCCTGCTGAAAGATTCTTAGATGAGGATGGTAAAGAAATTCCTATGGGTTCGTTGGGTATAAGGAAGGGTCTGATTTTCAATGGTGTGCTGTTTTTAAAAGATTCTTATTTTTTAGGTGTTGGGGCTGGGAATTATAAGAAGTACATCAAGGATCAGAAAGGAGAATATAACACTAAATACGCTAGTCAACCTCACGCTTGGTGGATTGAGATCTTGTCTCAATATGGATTAATTATTTTCTCTCTTTACTTTGGGTTTGTGGGAATGCTGTTTCTGTTTTTTCTAAAAATGAAAAAAAGATATGAAATTGAGAACCAAGATTGTTCTCTGGTTATTTTTGGGATGGTCTTTCTAGTAACTTTTCTGTTGGTGTCAAACGCTAGTAGCACATTTATTAATAATCCTGTAAATTGGATTTCTTTTTCAATACTAACCTTAGTGGCTGACAAAATCTATTTACAAGTAAATAGTAAAAATAAAGACATTTCTGAATTGGAGTAAATATATATTAGGTCTTGTAAGCAAGCAAAAGGATTCTAATTTCTCGAAGAATACAATAACGATGCTTATTGGTACATCGGTAGCGCAATTGATCCCTATTGGTGTTGCACCTTTACTGACTCGTTTATTTTCACCAGCAGAATTTGGGGTGTTGGCATTGTTTGTTAGTATAGCAAAAGTAATTTCAACCTTTTCCACTGGTAGGTACGAGCCAGCAATAGTGCTTCCAGAGTCGGATAAAGATGCAATGAATATTGCAATAATGTCATTCATATTTTTGATTGCCGGAGTTACTCTGTTTTTTGGAGTAACAATGTTATTTCATGATTGGATATTAGAGCTCCTTAATAATCCTGATTTTGGTCTTTGGCTGTATATAGCTCCCCTTTCTGCATTGTTAATGGGGGCTTGGCAAATACTGTTTTTTTGGCATAGCAGAAAAAAGAAGTATAAAGTTTTAAGTAGTGGTAAAATTATCCAAGGAATTAGCACGGCAGGAATTCAGTCTAGTTCAGGGTTGATAGGTCAGACTGGTGTAGGGTTGGTACTAGGTAATATTTTGGGACAAGTGCTACTAGTTGCTTGGTATTTACGGTATTTTGTAGGTTACTACAAATCAAACAGATTATTTTTAAGTAAGACTGAAATGGTTAAAAATGCTAAGATTTATAAAGATTTTCCTTTAGTTACATCGATGCATGTTTTTTTCGATCTGCTTAAGAACAATGGATTAATCTACATGATTTCCAGTTTTTTTTCAAGTAAAGTATTAGGGTGTTATTCGTTAACGACCAGAATTTTATTAACACCTTCTGCTATTGTGGGTGAAGCAATTAGAAATGTTTTTTATCAAAAAGCTTCCGAAAATTTTAATCAAAAAAAACCTATTGCTCCTTTATTGCGAAAGGTGTTTGTTGTCCTTTTAGGACTGTCAGCACCTGTTTTTTTAATTTTGTTTTTGTTCGCAACAGACATTTTCCTCTTCGTTTTTGGCAAAGAGTGGGAAGTTGCTGGAGTTTACACCAGGATTCTTACGCCATGGCTGTTTTTGAACTTCATTAGTTCTCCCGTATCAGGAATAGTCTATATTTTAAATAAACAAAAGTTATTTTTTCTCATTAGTGCTATTGGAAATACTTTGGCAATTACGTCTTTTGGAATAGCAGCAATACTTACAAAAAGTGTAGAATCAAGTTTGACCATATTTTCGGCAATAATGAGTTTATATACAATAGTGTATCTTTACTTTTTATATGATACCATAGTTAAATCTGATCATTCGCTACGTTAATTATGCATGTTTTACTTATTTCAGGAGGTTATCCAACTTCGTATAATCCAATTAAAGCTTTATTTCATAAAGATCAAGCTGAGGCAATAGCAAAGGGTGGAAACAAAGTAGGAGTTATTGCAGTAGTTCCAATAGCATTACGTGAAGTGCTAAGTAGCAAAAAATGGAAGTTTGGGTGGGAATTTTTTAAAACAAACAAAGTAGAGACCTCTCGTTTTCAATATTTAAGTATACCTAAAATAAAGACATTGTGGGTTAAGATGCCGTTGTGGCAAGGAAAAAAACGGCTAATTAACTACATTAAGAAATTCGGTAAACCAGACGTAATTCATTTGCATTCATTTCAAGCAGGGTATTTGGCCTTGTGGGCAAAAGAAGAGTATGATATTCCTGTTGTTATAACAGAGCACTCTTCAAGGTTTTTGGAGAGAAGCTTATCTCCAAATGAAATAGAAACCGCGAGGGAAATTTTTGAAGGATGTGATGTTAGAATTGCAGTGAGCAAAATTTTTCAAAAAGCACTAATGGATCAGTTTCAATTGAACTTTGAATATGTTCCTAATTGCGTTGATGTTGAGTTTTTTAGTCCTTCTGTGTTTGAAAATAGCACATTGCAAATACTACATGTCGGCAATTTTAAGCCAAATAAGAATCAATTATCATTAGCTAAAGCTTTTTTGCAAGTGTTTGATTTAAAGGATGATGTCAAATTAATTTTCGTCGGGAATGGACCGGAAAAAGAAAATGTGAAAAATGAATTTGCTATAAACGATCGTCTAAATCAATGTGAGTTCATTGAAAACCCCACAAGAAAGCAAATAAGAGATTTATATAATACTGTTTCAATGTATGTGTCAAGTAGCTATAAAGAAACTTTTGGAATTGTCTTGATTGAAGCCATGAGTATGGGCCTTCCTTTATTAGCAACCCGTTCAGGTGGATCAGAATCTATTGTGAACTCGTCTAAAATTGGAATGTTAATTGACCCGACTGTACAAGGTATATCGGAGGGGTTAAATGAAATGAAAAAGAATTTAAAAGATTACGATGTAAATCAAATTCGTAATTGTGCGATAGAGAATTATTCCCAAGAAGCTTTATTGAACAGACTTACGAAAATATACAAGGCCTTATAAAATTGAATTTGTATTATTGTACGATAAAAAAAATCCTTTGATCAATAACATTAAAATTTGTCACCTAAGTTCAGCACATCCCTGGGAAGATGTCAGGATTTTTTATAAGGAATGTACTTCTTTAGCTAAAGACTCGTCTTATGAAGTGTCGTTGATAAGTGGGAACGGTGAAAATGTTAAAAAAAATAACGTTGTTGTTTACTCTGTGCCAAGTACACCTGGTCAAAACAGGTTTGCTAGAATGAGGGAGACGGTGAACGGGGTATATAGCAAAGCCTTAGAGGTTGATGCTGAAGTTTACCATCTTCATGATCCTGAACTTCTACGCATCGCCTTAAAGTTAAAGAGAAAAGGTAAAATCGTAATTTACGACGCTCATGAAGATTTACCTAGGCAGATTTTAGG
>JBLIAZ010000112.1:0-8218 GCA_047631875.1 Saprospiraceae bacterium | reverse complement strand
ATACTACCCTCCTAATTATCCTGGAGCAAAATCCGGGAATTATCATAGAAATTGGATCCCATACTGACAGCAAAGGATCAGACATTTACAACCAGTCTTTGTCACAACGTCGAGCAGAATCAGTTGTAAAGTATCTAATCGGAAAAGGCGTGGAAGAAGAAAGGCTGCAAGCTAAAGGTTATGGAGAAACTCAATTCATTGCACCTAATGAAAACGAAGACGGTACCGATAGTGAAGAAGGTCGTGCTTTGAATAGAAGAACTGAATTCAGAATTGTTGGAAAACTCAAAGGTGTTTCAGAAATCATTTACACCAGGTAAATTGCTGAGCAAGTTTTGACTCAAGCTAAAGCTCTCTATCCTCAATAATCCGTCTGAATCGATGTCTTTAGTAGTAAGGCTTCAGAAACAAGTAAACTAACACTCCAGTTAAGGCAACATAAAGCCAAACAGGATAAGTAAAACGCACAATTTTCTTATGTCTTTCAATGTCTCCAATTGACCCTCTGTAATATGCAAGCAGTATTGCTGGCAGGGACAATCCTGCTAATGTAATATGTGTAAACAATATACTATAATACAATCCAATATAACTACCCTCATATTTTGTGGCAGTGTTTGTAGCATGATACAAAACATAACTTAATAAAAATACAACAGACAGCACCATTGCAAATGTGTTCAACCTTCGGTGAAGATTAATCTTCTTGTTCTTAATCGCAAAAAATGAAAGAATTAGCAGTACAAAACACGAACCGTTCAAAAAAGCATGAAACAGTGGTAATGCACCAGTGAAGGATGGCGCCTGATCTACTTTGGGAAAATTAGGATTGTGTAACACTCCAACTAAAGACCAAACTACGGCTGTAAATACCCAAATACCCAGTACAATTCTCTTATCATTCTTGGATTTCATCTCATGCTTACTCATACTCTGTAATTAGTGTCTTGGTGTCTCTTATTAACTGATCTACTTCCTTGGTTTCAATACCACTGTACAATCCTCGAACCTTACCTTTTTTATCTATTAGGACAAGTTTGTCGCTGTGAACAAACTCCATGTCCTCTCCAGGATTATGGTTAGCTACCACTAAATACGATTCCGCCATCCTATACAGTTTGCTCTTAGTTCCTGTCACAAAATTCCAAGTCGAAAAATCAGCCCCTTTCTTTTTTCCATAAGCCAGTAATACAGCTGTGGAATCACTTTCGGGATCAACAGTGTGGGATAATATCAAAACATCTTCTTCTAGTCCTTTCAACTCACCTTGAACCCTAGACAGCTCTCCAGTCATAATAGGACAAATCCCTGGACAAGTAGTAAAAAAAAAGTCTGCAATGTATATTTTTCCTTTGTATAAATCTTGATTTATCTGCTCATTGAATTGATTCACAAATTCAAAATCAGGTATACTGTGAAAAACAGTATCTCCAGATACATTAAAATCGCGCTCACCGTATATTGGTAAAGTGTCAGCACCCTGGCAAGAAATTAACATTAAAGTGCCGAGTAAAAAAGTATGTTTAAGTAGGCTTTTTAGTAAGCTCAATCTTTTTAGGAACATATTGATTATTTAATATTTTTAGCAACTTAGGTACATCCCTCGACTTTTTCAAATCGTCTATTGGACAGTACGTTCGTATGTATTTTTCTTTGTCGATGATCACATATGGGAATGTATTGGTTGTTGAATCCCTGTATAATTTTAGATTAGTAACCAATGACTCAAAATCATCTTTTTCCAACCACAAAGCACCCCATGCAGGATGTCGATTAAAGAACGGAACAGGGTCCTCTGCCCAATTAAACAGCGAGGGATCATTCTCATAAACAGATAGTAATTTAAAATTCTGGTACCTGTCCACTATTTTACTCATGTAACTCAACTGTTCTTCCCAGTTTGATTGCTTTTGCTCTTCGAATAAACACAATAAAAATATGGAAGAGTCTTTGCGAGAAAAGGTATAAAGTGTACCGTCGAATCTGTTTGCTGTAAAGTTCGATACTTGATAGTGCTGCATCACTTCCTTCCCTTCCAAAAGAGTAGTTCCTTTTTCGTGCAACACTGGTAAGCTTCCAATGCCTTTACTTATAAATATAAGTGCCATTCCTAATAGGAATGGCACTATAAATAATGATATAAAAAGAATTCTTTTCATAAAGGTTGTAATCCCCTTGTTTTCCATTAAGGGTTAAAGTTTACACCATCTACTGCAATTGCTTCAGTAACTAAAATGAATATTAAATAAAGGATAAAAAACAAATAAGGATATAATATCACCTTTCTAAAGCTCTTTCTTTCCCCACCTAAGTGCATGAATTCAAGAACAATGAATCGTGCCTTAAAGACAGTAAGAATAATGTATCCGTACTTAATAAATGCCCATATTAAATCAGCGTTTTCCGTATACTTTTCATTAAGAACTGTTTTACTGAAAAATGCTCCAACCAAAACTTCAAACGCGGTAATGGCTGTAAGTATGATTGTAACCGTAACAATTCTTTTCCTAATTTTCACACCAGCCTCTTCACTGTGGTGAGCATCTAATGAATACTCTATGATATCGTCTCTTTCCATGATATAGAATTTCTAATGTTATATTTATATAATTACAATAAGTAAAAGAAGGTAAATACAAATACCCAAACTAAATCGACAAAGTGCCAGTACAACCCGCCTTTTTCAACCATCTCATAATGACCTCTTTTTTCGTAAGTTCCCGCTATCACGTTAATAAGAATTACGGCATTAATTACAACACCACTAAAAACGTGAAAACCGTGAAAACCTGTCACACAAAAGAAAATTTGGGCATACTGCGGTGGTCCATAGGGGTTCCAAGCAATCCTTGCGTCATCCCATGTTTGCCAATGACCATCAGGTCCAACAATAAAGCTAGACCATTCCCAAGCTTGGGAACCCAAAAATACCAGCCCTCCCACTACGGTTAATCCTAACCAAAAAATCACTTTCTTTTTGTCCATCCTATGCCCAGCTTCCACGGCCAACACCATCGTCACTGAAGAAACAATAAGAATAAATGTCATTAAAGCCACATAGCCTAAGGGTATGTGAGCATGGGTAAAAGGAAAGTGATAAAAGACAGTATCTGAAACTGGCCAAGAAGAATAGGTATACCTAAAGTACCCCAAGGAAACTAAAAAAGCTCCAAATGTTAGCGCATCAGAGATTAAGAAGAACCACATCATCATTTTCCCGTAGCTCAAACTAAAAGGTGAACGTCCACCTGCCCATAATTCCTTTGGGTCAATCGCTTTTGTTGCTTCTCCAGCCATAATTTCCTTGTTTTACGCTTATTTTTATTTAGTCTAAATCAGCCCACAAAATACAGTAAGCCGAGCAAATATAGCCACAAAAAATCTAAAAAATGCCAATAAATAGCACTAACTTTTATCCCCACATCGTCCTCTTTTGTATATTTTCCTTTCACACTTTTTACGAATACAAACAGCAAAGAAATCAACCCTCCAATCAAGTGTAAAAAATGTAAGCCGGTCAATAAAAAAAAGTATGAACTAGAATTATTGCTTGTATCCAAGTTTACCTTTTTCACTGGGGAACTGTACGTCTTATCTCTTTTGTCGTAAAAATCTCCTTCAAAATAATTTAATTCATTTCCTTTTTGAACTACGATGTAATCTTCACCATAAACTCCCACCTGATTGTCCACCATCAGCCTGATGTTATTTTGACCACCAAAGAATCCACCGCGTTCGCCCAAATAAGTCCATCCTTTCACTTGATAGTGTAGGAACATAAACCCTAATATCACTGTCAACGCTACCATGACCGTACTCAATGATTTCTTTCCTTTTTTGATGAGCAGTATTGCTAAAAAGAAAGTGATACTGCTCACAACAATTATAACACTTGAAATATAAAATGCTACAGGAGGAAATATTTTAACCCAAGTCACATCAGCTTTTGAAACGATGTACGCACTGGACAATCCCCCAAACATCATCGTGATTGAAAAAATGCCTACCCACATGAGCTGACGATAGGTCTTCTTTTTAATTTCTAGCTTTTCCTCAGGACTAAGATTACTCATGCTTATAGTATAAAAAGTTGATCAATTAACAGAGCTATCAAAACAACTGGTAAATAAATAAAAGAGGCAAACATGAGCTTCGTAGCCCATTTATCCTCTAAAGTTTTAAATAATTTATACGCTGGATACAGCATTAATAGCGCTGACAATATGAAAACAACTGCCGAGAATGCACCGCCAATTTTACCAAATAAATTAACAGTAGGTAATAAGGAAATTGGAATCATAAACAAGGTGTACACTAGCATTTGCATGGCACTTTTCCTGTCCTTCCCTCCTGCAGAAGGAAGTAAATGAAATCCTGCTTTTTGATAATCTTCATGGCACCTCCATGCAATAGCCCAAAAGTGTGGAAATTGCCAAATAAACTGCAAAGCAAACAAGGACAAAGCTTCAGGTGACAGCTCACCCGTATAAGCAACCCAGCCAATCATTGGTGGCATTGCCCCAGGAAATGCTCCTACAAAAACCGCCCATGAAGACACTTTTTTCATAGGTGTATATATACTTGCGTACAACACCAATGACAGTAATCCCAGCATCCCTGTCATAAAATTTAGATAATGCCACAATATGTACACTCCAACAATTCCTGTAATGGCAGCAATAATTAGTCCTTCGGTGGTATTCATTCTTTTTTGAGGTAGTGGTCTTCCTGCTGTTCTTGTCATCAATTTATCAGAATTCCTTTCCCAAATCTGATTAAGTCCGTTAGACGAACCCGTGACTAAAAACCCCCCTAACACAACCCAGAATAATTTACTCCAGTCAAAGGGCATTTTCATCAAATTTCCATCATGATGAAATGCTAAAGCGAAGGTAATTGCGGCTGAAAAAACAACCAAACTAGCTAACCTGACCTTCAGAAAGGTCCTGTAATCGGCGATTTTAGCCGATGCTTTTGATTTAGGTTTTTCGATATGCTTGCTTTCTTGTTCCAAGGGAATTACTTCATTAAAAGGGACGCAAATGTAGCAAGAACTTAGCAATAATAATTACTCAAGTAACAAAAAATGACCTCGGACTCAGGTTAACAAACCATTTCGCACAAGCAACGAATTCAAGTCTTCCTTTTTTAAATCCAACCAAAGACCATGAATTCCCGATGCAATAGCCCCCTTTACATGTTGCGGAGAGTCATCAATAAACATGGTTTCAGTTTTTATTAAATTATTATCTTTGATAATCAAATTAAAACCTTCAGTCTTAGGCTTTCTGATGTTCATGTCGTTCGATAGGTAAACCTTTAAAAAATAGTCATTTAAGTTATCAATTTTGTGTACTTCCCTATAATGCTTCCACACTTCTTTGATGTGAATTTCGTTCGTGTTACTGTACAGGTACAAGTTGTACTTATCTGCAAGCAAATCAAGCAATTCAAACTTTTCGGCAGGCATCCCCAGCAACATGGCGTTCCAAGCATCAATAATCTGTTGGGGATTAATGCTTTTACTGCTACTGAGTGAAATAAGTGCATTTACGAAAAATGCTGAACTCACTTTACCTTCTTCAATGTCATCAAACAAGGACGATTGTTTCAATTGAGAAAAGCTATCCCGCAAACCTAGTTTCGCAAAAGCTTCTTGTGTTTTAAGATAATCTAGGTCAAACAATACCCCCCCCAGGTCAAGAATTAAATTTTTAATCTTCACGTGGTATCTTTTAAAGGCCTAAACCTAATTTTTTTCTGTACTCTTCCAATAACGGGTTTTTCTCAAGTAATTTCGCGTATTTTTCCTGCGGAGTAACCGCAATGTTTTTTGCTTCACTTTTATTGATTGCAATATCAAAATCAAAAACGAAATTATTGAGAGATTTTCGTACGTGAGGTAATAATTCACCCTTTAATTTTTCGACATCTCCACTTTGCGTACTGTTATGTACAGCAATTTTTACGCCCCCTGTTTTTTCAATTACCGGTAAAAAAGAGCTCAACGTGGAAAAGAAATCCAAGTCTTCCTTTTTTATCGAATAAGCAAAATCCATCCACGCCTCAGTTAACTTTTCTTGAGTAAAACTGTCCTTTGGCAAGTCCTCCAGACGAACCTCGTCCTTTTTCTCATCTTTCAGTAATTCCTTTAATGAAACTAATTTAGGTATGCGTACGTCACTTACTTTGCGTTGTATTTTGACGACCGTCGGCATCTCTTCGTCTGGATTAATCCGAGACCGAACATTAACTTTAACCTTTACATCTTTAGGGTGCTTATTACTTGATACCACCTCTGTCCATATAGAGGGGACAGATAAGATTATCCTATTAGATTTTTTTTTTTACTCTCTAAGATGTCCTCGCTACATAACTGCATTAAAATAACTTCACTAAGTAATCGTTTGTTTTTACTTTGACGGTATTGCACATCAAATTCACTTACTATTTGAAGAGCACTGATCAAAAAATCCTTATCACACAATTCACTTTGACCTTTGTACTTTTCTTTGATTCCCTCTCCGCAATCGATCAAACTCAAAGTAGCGTCATTTTTAGCAAGTAATAAATTACGGAAATGCTCACCCATACCCATCATGAACAAATGATCTTCGAAACCATTCCTCAACACCTCGTCTAGCAACAAAAAGAGTGAAGACAAATCCTTTTCCACAACCAATTTAGTGGCTTTAAAATAATAGTCATGATCAAGAATATTTAAATTCTTGATGACATTTTCGTAGCTTAGTTCCCCTCCGCTGAAACTTACAAGTTGGTCAAAAATGGACAAAGCATCCCTTAAACCACCATCCGCTTTTTGAGCAATCAAGTGCAATGCATCATGAGCAGTTTTAATTTTTTCCTTTTCAGCAATACTTTCTAGGTGTCGAACCATGTCACCTGTCGTGATTCTATTGAAATTAAAAATTTGACACCTTGATAATATTGTGGGTAATATCTTATGTTTTTCGGTAGTCGCAAGAATAAAAACAGCATGTTTTGGAGGCTCCTCTAAGGTTTTCAAAAAAGCATTGAAAGCAGACGCAGAAAGCATGTGCACTTCATCCACAATGTACACTTTTTTTGTACCAATGGTCGGTGCAATCCTTACCTGATTAATCAAATTACGGATGTCATCAACAGAATTATTTGATGCTGCATCCAGCTCAAAAATATTCAAAGAAATACCATCGTTAAAAGACTCGCAACTTTCACACTTGTTGCAAGCCTCGCCATCTTTACCAACTTTAAAACAGTTGATAGTTTTAGCAAGTATTCTAGCACAAGTTGTTTTACCAACTCCTCTAGGTCCACAAAATAAAAATGACTGAGCTAACTGTTTGCTTAAAATCGCATTTTTTAAAGTCGAGGTTATTGTCTCTTGACCAACAACCGTTTCAAAGGTGCTTGGCCTGTATTTTCTAGCCGATACAATAAACTCTCCCATGTAATTAAGCTACTTTTAATCCTACTAGTTTTTCTTTACTCAAGTTTTTTTGAACATACTTCAAATCAATTTTAAGTGATTTGTTTTCACGTTCGTCGGAAGGCATTTCAAACATGGCGTCAAGCAGAATGTTTTCACAAATAGACCTAAGCCCTCTTGCACCTAACTTAAACTCCATAGCCTTGGTTACCATAAAATCTAAAGCTTCCTTCTCGAAATGTACGTCAACGCTATCAATTTCAAATAACCTTTTGTATTGTTTAATCAAAGCGTTCTTAGGCTCTGTGAGTATTCTTTTTAAAGCCAACCTGTCAAGTGGCAACAAATAAGACAACACTGGCATCCTTCCTATTAATTCAGGAATTAAACCAAAAGATTTTACATCCTCAGGAGAAATGTATTTAAGTGCTGATTCCTGATCCCAATCAACATGATCCTGTCTTGACTTAAAACCTAATGAATTCGTTTTAACACGTTTCTCAATGATTTTTTGAATACCATCAAATGCGCCACCACAAATAAACAATATATCCTTTGTGTCAATTTGCGTTAGCTTTTGTTCAGGATGTTTTCTCCCTCCTTGAGGTGGAACACCAACAATACTTCCTTCCAATAATTTCAACATCGCCTGCTGCACCCCTTCCCCACTTACATCTCTTGTGATGGATGCATTGTCTCCTTTTCTTGCAACTTTATCAATTTCGTCAATGAATACAATTCCTTTTTGAGTAGCCTCTACATCGTAATCAGCAGCTTGAAGCAACCGAG
>JBLIAZ010000111.1:0-8328 GCA_047631875.1 Saprospiraceae bacterium | reverse complement strand
TGATTCGCTTGGACAACATCGTCTGATCTGAAATAAACCCAAGCGATCGTGCTTGAAATGAAAACCAAAGGGAGGCTTATGATTGATGCTAACTTTTGCTTTCCGAATCGTTTAGTGATTTGTTTAAATGCCCTCTCAAGCAGCAGAAAAGTGACATGTAATCCCGCCCATAAAATAAAGTTGTAACTTGCTCCATGCCAAACACCTGACAATAAAAATGTGATTAGTAGTGCGAAACTATCATATAACACACCTTTTTTTGATCCACCTAATGGTATATAGACATAATCCCTAAACCAAGTTGACAAGGATATGTGCCAATTATTCCAGAATGATTTGAAACTACTAGATAAATAAGGGTGGTTAAAATTCATCTTAAATTGATAACCCATTAATTTTGCTAGTCCTCGCGCGATTAAACTGTACCCGCTGAAATCGCAATATATTTGAAAGGAAAAAGCCACCACAATTACCCACCAGTAAGTTGATCCATCAAATACAGACACACCCTCATATGCTGAATCAATGAGTAAGCTTAAATTGTCGGCAATTACCATTTTCTGGAATAAACCATAAACGATGAGTTTGATACCATGCCATACAGCTTGTGGATTTGGTATTTTATAGGTGTTTAGCTGTTTCAAAAAATCCTTTGCACGGATTATTGGTCCAGCAACTAGTTGAGGAAACATGGATAAATAAGCAAAAAAGTGAAGGATGTTTTTGGTCGGTTTAAGTCGTCCTCGATAGATGTCGATGGTGTAGCTTAAAGATTGAAAAGTATAAAAGCTGATACCGATAGGTAGTATCAAGGCAAATTCCGGAATATTATCAGTTAAGTTAATGTTGATTCCAACCTTAATAAACAAGTCGTGAATAATTACTGCAACAAATTCCGCGTACTTAAATATTGCTAATGCTCCCAGGTTTATAATCAACGAAAAGGCAAGTAGAGGTGTCCGAAATTTTGACCATTTTTTAATTCCCAAACTAGCTAGGTAGTCAACAAGACCACTTCCTATGATTAAAAATAGAAAGCGTCAATCCCACCAAGCGTAAAAAATAAAACTAGCAACGACAATGAGTAACCACCTAGTTGTGCTGTTTTTCCTACACAGAGGCCACAGTATAAAAAAGATTATGGCAAATATTAAAAAGTCAATGGAGTTGAAAATCATTCCCTTCGTTTGCTCAAATACGTGAGGATTTCTTGGTCAGCTTTTGATAATTTTACTCCTGTAAAATACGCCATTCGATTGCTGGCCTCAAGAGCTTTAGTGATTTCATATTTAACTTTATTGTCGTGACCCCAGGAAAAATTAGGAACAAATTTAGGAGGAAAGCCTTCTCCGAATATGTTGCTATTTACACCAATACATGTCCCGGTGTTTATCATGGTGTTAATACCTGTCTTCGAGTAGTCTCCTATACAGCATCCTATAAATGTTTCGTTAGTATGCTCGAGTTTTTTTGTTTGATAATCCCAAACGTTTACTGTGCTAAACGTGTTTTTTAAGTTCGACGAATTGGTGTCGGCACCTAGGTTAACCCATTGTCCTAATACAGAATTACCTAAGTACCCTTCATGAGCTTTATTTGAATATCCTTGGATTACCGTGTTTTTAATTTCTCCACCCACTTTTGAATAGGGCCCAACAGTAGTCCCTCCGTATATTTTAGCACCCATTTTTACGGTGGAATGAGGAAGTAAGGCAAAAGGACCACGAATCAGTGCTCCTTCCATAATTTCAGTATTCTCTCCAACGTAAATACTTCCTTGTGTTGTATTGAAACTCACTCCATCGACCTTTGCGTTAGGGTGTAAGTATAATTTGTCTTCGTCGCCAATGATGTATATGTTTTCATTTAAAAAGCTCAAATTGAGCATGGCTGAATTTTGGATGTCGTTTTCAATTTCAGCACCATTGTATTTAAACAAATCCCACCAATGTTCAATGATGGTATCTGTGTCGGCAGGAAAAGCACTTTGTGAACTTGAAATATTTAGTTCATTTTCACTTGAGCAAACTGCTACCCAGTCATTTCCGTGAATTAATTTCTGATTTTTATCGAGTGTTGAGATTTGCTCAATTAACCTGGGAGTAGGAAGGAACTTTGAATTAATGAAAATATTTTTGTCGGAGTATTTCGTAGGATATTTTGCACTTAGGTATGACTCAGTTAAGCAAGATGTTTTTGCACCTAGCAGTTTTTCCCATTTTTCTGAAATTTTGTAAATACCTATCCTTAAATCGGACACAGGTCGAGTGTATGTCAGGGGTAAAAAATTCTTTTTGTTGGTGTCTACAAGTATGTAATTCATCTTGTTCAAAGATAAGAGATTATGTAAAAGAGCAAAGACGAGGGGTTCAAAGTTTATTTTTTTAGTAAATCTCTTTTTTGTTCAAACTCTTGGTTTCAAATTGTTAAAAACATTACCATAATTTCTTCCATATAAATAGCTGTAGCTTGGTCAATAATTTTATTTTTGTATGCTCAATAAATGAGCGTTTAAAAGTTATTAAAATAGCACACCATATGTCAACAGTAGCGGATATTACAGTAGATTACGACTTAGCAAAAGAATTAGGTTTGCTTCCTGAAGAATTTGATAGAATTAAGTCAATTTTAGGAAGGACTCCAAATTACACGGAAATAAGCATTTTTTCGGTGATGTGGAGTGAGCATTGTTCGTATAAAAATTCTATAAAATGGTTGAAAACCTTGCCGCGAAAGGGTGAGCGAATTTTAGTTGAAGCTGGTGAAGAGAATGCTGGTTTGGTTGACATTGGCGATGGACTTTCTTGTTGCTTTAAAATAGAGTCTCATAATCATCCATCAGCCTTAGAGCCTTTTCAAGGTGCAGCTACTGGAGTTGGGGGAATAAACAGAGATATTTTTACAATGGGAGCAAGGCCAATTGCTCAGTTGAATTCGTTGAGGTTCGGATCAATTGAAAATGAAAAAACTAAGTGGTTGGTAAAAGGTGTGGTTTCGGGGATTGGACACTACGGAAATTGTTTTGGTGTACCTGTGGTAGGAGGAGAGGTTGTTTTTGATGAATGCTACAACACTAACCCACTAGTGAATGCAATGAGTGTTGGGATTTTGGAAGATGGTAAAATGCTTAGCGCAATTTCAAAAGGGGCTGGAAATCCAGTTTTTATAGTTGGTTCTGCTACAGGTAAGGATGGTATCCACGGAGCTACTTTCGCATCGGAAGACATTACAGAAGATTCAGAAAATAAAATACCAGCGGTTCAAGTTGGAGATCCATTTCAGGAAAAATTATTATTAGAGGCATCCTTGGAATTAGCTGACAGTAGCGCAATCATAGGAATGCAGGATATGGGAGCTGCTGGGATTACTTGTTCCACTTCGGAAATGAGTGAGAAAGGTGGTTTTGGTATGGATATTCAGTTAGACCAAGTGCCTACTCGTCAAGCAGGGATGAAGCCTTTCGAAATATTGCTTTCAGAAAGTCAGGAAAGGATGTTAGTGGTAGTCATCAAGGGAAGAGAGCAAGAGGTGATTGATATTTTTGAAAAGTGGGATTTACACGCTGAGGAAATTGGTGTAGTAACTGAAGGGGATCAATTGAGGTATTTTTGGAACGGTGAAAAAGTTGCTCAGGTACCAGCACCTCCTTTGTGCTTAGGCGGAGGAGCTCCAATATATAATAGAGAGTATAAGGAGCCTGCGTCTTATCAAGAACGACTTAAGTTTGATATTAATAGTGTGGAAGAGCCTTTGGACTTAAAGGTAGTGATTGACGCATTGATTGTTAATCCCAATTTAGCATCAAAAAAATGGGTGATTGAACAATACGATAGCATGGTTCAAACGAACAATAAGACTACAAACAAGGTAAGTGATGCAGGTATTGTTGCTGTAAAAGGTACAGATAAAGCCTTGGCTTTGACTACCGATTGTAATGCAAGGTACGTACAGGCTGATCCCGAGAAAGGAACCATGATTGCAGTGGCAGAAGCTGCTCGAAACATAGTTTGTTCAGGAGGGGAGCCAGTAGCCATTACGAACTGTTTAAATTTTGGGAATCCATATGATCCTGAAGTGTATTGGCAATTTGTTGGTGCAATAAAAGGAATGGGTGCGGCTTGTGAAAAATTTGGAACTCCGGTGACTGGAGGGAATGTATCTTTTTATAATCAGTCAAACATTAATGGTAAAGTACAGGCGGTATTTCCGACACCAACAATTGGTATGTTGGGTGTTTTGGAGGATAAAAGAACACATACAGGTTTGTCTTTTCAAAATAAAGGTGACTTAATTTTTATGATTGGAAAAGCTCAGAATGATTTGAATTGTTCGGAGTATTTGACAAATTATTTAGGTGTTAAGCATACACCAGCACCTCATTTTGAGTTGGAGGAGGAGTTTAAGGTACAAGCAGCGATAAAAGAATTGATTCAAAGTGGAGTGTTGCAATCCTGTCATGATGTTTCGGATGGAGGTTTGTTCATGAGTTTATTTGACAAATGTTTAGCCAATGAATTAGGATTTGACATTACGTTACCTGAGGAATTTAGAAGAGATGCCTTTTTGTTTGGTGAATCTCAATCAAGGGTTATTGTTTCAGTTAAAGAAGGTGACCATGATTTGTTGTTGGATTTGATGGAAAGAGAAGAGACACCATTTTTAATGTTGGGCCACGTAACCAAAGGTGATTTAAGAATTGATCATGAAAGCTACGGATTCATTGATGAAATGAAACCTAAGTTCGAAAATGCTTTGGGGAATTATATTGAGGGGTAAAAGTTCAAAGAAGGAGGTTTAAAGTTTAAAGTGACGAATTTTACGTTAGCTTACTTTGAGAATTTGAACTTACAATAATATTAAATTTCATTTCACGTTACTTTACAGTGAAAAAGTCAATACTTTCCATTTTTACAGTATCTGTTTCAGTTGTGTTTATTGTGCTGTCATTTAGTGCTTGTAAAAAAGATAAAATCAGCAATGATAGTAGTCACAAACTGAGTTTTTCTTTAGACATTTTGTCTTTTGATACCCTGTTTTCTACTGTAGGGTCAAGCACACGTATTTTTAAAATTTATAACCCAAACGATGAAAAAGTTAAGATTAGTTCTATTTCATTGGGGGGTGGGAGTACTTCATTCTTTAGAGTGAATTTAAATGGAAAGTCTGCAGTTTCTTTTGCTGACATTGAACTCAGAGCAAATGATTCATTGTGGGTTTTTGCCGAAGTGACCATTGATCCAAGTAATAGCAACAATCCTTTTTTAGTCAAGGATTCTTTGGTTTTGATCACCAATGGCAACATACAGCAAGTGAATTTTGAAGCGTTTGGTCAGGATGTGTATTTTCATAAACCTACAGACGGAACCTCTAGCTACGAGCTTACATGTGGAGAAACGTGGAAATCGGATAAACCTCATTTGGTTTTTGGAACCGCTATTGTAGATACTAATTGCCAATTGACTATTGAAGCAGGTTCTAAAGTATATTTTCATGCTAACGGTGGAATTCAAGTGATGAAAGGTGCGACTTTACAAGTGAATGGAACAAGGATCAATCCTGTTTATTTTGAAGGTGACCGACTAGAACCTTGGTACAGTGAAGTTGCTGGTCAATGGTTAGGTATTTATTTGGAAGACGAATCCGTAGACCATGAGCTTAGCTTTTTACATTTAAAAAATGCTCAAATTGGGCTGTTCTGTAAAGCTGACATTAAAGCTAATACAGCGGCCTTGCTGCTAGATAACTGTAGTTTTATAAATTGTGCTGGACAAGGCTTGTATTTTCAAAGTACTTCTGTTCAAGCGTATAATTTGTTGGTTGGGAATTGCATTTCAAATGAATTACTTATTGAAATGGGCGGAACCTATGATTTTAAACATGCTACTTTTGCGAATTATGTTGGTGCAAATGCAGGAGCTAGTAGCTCAGGAAACAGTGTCTTTATCAAAAATTGGGGAATAGAGGATGGTTCAACCGTAGACAATTCCCTGGAGAAATGTGATTTTTACAACAGCATTATATATGGTTCAGAAAGAGATGAATTGACATTGAGTGACAATGGAGCTACTTTTAATTATAGTATAAATAATTCGCTGCTCGCCATTCAAGGAAAAAGTAATTCAGATGCTGAATTTATCGGTTGTGTTTTTAATTCGGATCCAATGTTCTACGAGGAGTCCAAGGGGTATTTTTTATTGAGCAGCGGTTCTGCAGCTGTTGACATTGGTGATTTGGTACTTGTTCAGGATGAAATCACAAATTTAGGTACGGATTTAAAAGGTGATAGCCGAATGCTCGATGGTAAACCGGATGCTGGAGTTTATGAGCTTATTCCATAACAAGTAATACTTCAGTTAAAATGAGTCTTAAATATTAGGACACTTTTTACAATTGATTCCTTTTTTTTTGTATTTTTTACAGCATTTACTTTTTTTACATTCGTAGTCTTGAATGATAGCGAGCTGTTCTTTTGAATTAATGTTCAAAAAGTCAGTAGAGAAAGATAAAATCTGATGTGTTGGTTTCACAGCTTAAAAGTAAGTTAAACCTTCCTCCCTCACAATACCTTAAAATAGTGATTCTCATTACAAATTTGAGGGATTAAGTTTAAATGCTTTGTTAGCTCTGATTAGAAGTTGTGCAATCTGTTACTTTACTACTTTTACTTCCTTTTCTTCTTTTATGTATTGCTCAAGAAAAGTGTCCATTGCCTCTGGGTCGAGTCTTTTTCCGATCAGTTTTCGTTCTTTATTTAAGATGTATGCCACAGGGGTGCTGTATATGTCATAGTACTTTCGAAACGCACTGAAGTTTCCTGTGTCTTGCACGTTAATCCAAGTGTAATTATTTTCGGCCAAGTATTTTTTATAGCCTTCACTTTCTTGTTCTACGTTGATGGCGTATACTTCAATGCTTACACCTTGTTCTTTGTATTTGTTGTAAAGATCCCAAAGTTTTGGTGTTTGTTTTTTACAATGACCACAATCAGAATCCCAAAACCACATGATGAGGTAGTCAGCATTTATTTTATATAATTCCTGAAGTGTCCCCGTAGTGTCGTATAATCCAGGTTTGGGATAATATTTCATGTGTAAGTTAATGGGGTTATTGCCACAAAGTACGTGCTTTAAATCTTTAGCTCTAGATTCAATTTTTGCAAGTTGCACGGAGTCAGTCCATGTACATTCACCTTTCATGTAGTAATTGGTGGCCATGTGGTGAAAAACTTTATCCCAACACATGCGCTTTTCTTTACCACTTTCCCATTTGAATGTTACGTAATTCACTACGTATTTAAATATCTCATCGTTACCCCTTGTTTTTTGTATTAGGTTTTCTATGTAGACAATTGTTGAATCATAATGTTGAGGAACATACTTGTCAAAAAATTTCTGAAGCTTAAGATGGAAAACAGGGGTTCTTAATACACAAGTGCTTTTGAAGTTTGTGTAATCCCAATAATGCTTCAAATAATATTGATACTTATTTCTTTCAGCAGAGGAGGAGGTATCGCTTAATATTGAATCTGGGAAAACTATTTCTTTTTGCATGCCAAAAACAACCGTCATAGGGTTAGTCGGGTTTTTAACCATGAAGTCTTCTTTGAATTTTACAACGTCCGAGTTGAGTTGAGATAACTCCTTAGTGAGTTTGTTCTTTTTAGCGTTTTCCTTAGGATTCTTATTTTTAGCGTTTTCTTTTTCTTCGCCCTCTTTCGGCTCCATGGCTTTTAGTTCCGTTTGTATTGCAGCAGCTCGTTTTCCCAATTTTCCTGCGTACTTAAAGTAATCATAAAGCTGTTCGTTTTCAGGGGAGTCAATAAAGGACGTTTTATTGATGAAATCAGTAGTATCAGAGATTATTGTAAAGTTTTGATTGTTTACAATGAATTCAAAATAGGAGTTTCTTTTTTCCCGGACTATCAAATATATTCCACAAGGTAATTCCTTCTCGCCTTTTATCGAAAACTCTTCCTTTCCGTTTACTTGAATGGTGTCTTTTATGTATTTGTTGTCACCGTAGTACCTTGCCAAGTAAACTACGCTGTCATCTAAATGCTTGATTTTAAGTTTTATGTGGTGTCCCTGTGCAAAACTAATACTACAATAAGCTAGTGTAACTATAAATAGAAATGATTTTTTTATTGACATGCGTTCAAGTTTAAAAAAATGCTAGATACTTATCAGATGTACATAGACTATACCAATGTACTAATAATGTGTAAAGTTCTGCCCCTGATAAAACGCATTTAACTGTAATTTAACAGGGGAGAAGAAGATGGAATTTACCCTTTCAGTAAACTGATGATGTGCGAGACTTTCTTTTTTA
>JBLIAZ010000110.1:0-8336 GCA_047631875.1 Saprospiraceae bacterium | reverse complement strand
GATGGTACTTTCGATAACATTTCAAAAAGAGAAAGATTAGCTTACGATAGACAAAGAATTAAGTTGGAAAGAAACTTAGGGTCAATAGCTGATTTGACTAGATTGCCAGCAGCATTATTTATTGTAGATGTTCATAAAGAGCATATTGCAGTAGCTGAGGCAAGAAAGTTGAACATTCCAACTTTCGCAATTGTGGATACTAATTCAAATCCAAATTTGGTTGATTTTCCTATTCCAGCAAATGATGACAGTTCTAATTCAGTAAAGCTTATTATTGATATTGTATGTGAGGGAGTTAAAGAAGGGTTAGGTGAAAGAAAAGCCACTAAGGAAGCAGCAGCTAAAGAAGAGTCTAAGAAAAAATCAACTGAAGAAGCGAAAGCTTAATAAGTAATACAGGAATTATAATGGCAACAATGGAAATTAGCGCAAAAGATGTTTTCAAATTAAGAAAACAGACAGGAGCAGGAATGATGGATTGCAAGAAAGCTTTAATTGAAGCTGAAGGTGATTTTGAAAAAGCAACTGATGTACTAAGAAAAACAGGGCAAAAGTTAGCTAATAAAAGAGCAGACAGAGATGCTTCAGAAGGTTTTGTATTGGCTTTTTCCAATAATGATAAAGCTTCAATCGTAGTATTAAACTGTGAAACTGATTTTGTTGCCAAGAACGAAGATTTCGGTAAGTTGGTGAATAAATTTGCTGATGCCGCAATTACTTCAGGTGTTGCTACATTAGATGAGTTGAAAGCTCAGTCAGTTGACGGTATTACCGCAGGAGAAAAAGTTATTGAGCAAACAGGTGTTGTTGGTGAAAAATTAGACTTGTCATATTTTGAGACTGTTGCTGGAGCAAAGGTGATCACATACAATCATCCTGGAAATAGAATAGCTTCAGTTGTTGCATTTAATAGAGACACAACTGATGAGATTGCTAAAGATGTGGCTATGCAAGTAGCCGCAATGAATCCAGTGGCTTTGAGTAAGGACGATTGTCCTCAAGAGGTAATTGACAAGGAATTGGAAATAGCTAAAGACTTACTTAAGCAAGAAGGAAAGCCAGAGGCGATGATTGAAAAAATTGCTGTTGGGAAATTAAGTAAGTTTTTCAAAGACAACACATTATTGAATCAGAGTTTCATTAAGGATTCCAAGAAGTCGATACAACAATATTTAAATGAGTCAGACAAAGAGCTGACGGTGGTGGCGTTTAAGCGCTATGCATTAGGAGAGTAATTAAAAAAGAGAGAATTTAAATTCTCTCTTTTTTTTGCTTTTTTTTGAGATATAATTCAATTACCTTAACGATTAATATTATGAAGTACAAAAGAGTCTTGTTAAAATTAAGTGGCGAAGCATTATTAGGCGACGCCGACTATGGAATTGATTCGAAAAGATTAGCACAGTACGCTAACGAAGTGAAAGGTATAGTTGATATGGGGGTTGAAGTGGCAATAGTCATTGGTGGTGGTAACATATACCGAGGGATGAGTGCTGCGGATAATGGAATTGACAGAGTACAAGGTGACTACATGGGTATGTTAGCAACTGTAATTAATGGGATGGCTTTACAAGCTGGCTTGGAAGCAACGGGTGTTGATACTAGGTTACAAACAGCCATCAAAATGGAACAAATTGCGGAGCCGTACATTAAAAGAAGAGCAACTAGACACTTGGAAAAAGGAAGGGTGGTTATTTTTGGAGCGGGAACGGGAAACCCTTATTTCACTACAGACACAGCAGCTACACTTAGAGCGATTGAAATCGAGGCAGACGTAATATTGAAAGGAACAAGAGTTGATGGGATATATACAGCTGATCCGGAAAAAGACAGTTCTGCTACGAAGTATGATAAAATTTCTTTTGAAGAAGTATACGCGAAAAATTTGAATATCATGGATCTTACTGCCTTCACTCTTTGTAAAGAAAATGATTTACCAATCATTGTTTTTGACATGAATAAACCTGGCAATTTGAAAGAATTGATGAAAGGTGAAAATGTAGGAACTCTGGTAGAAGTATAAAATATTTGCTATGGAAGAAGAAATTCAATTTGAACTGGACTCCGCTAAGGAATCAATGCAAAAAAGCATTGATCGATTGGAGACCGAATTATTAAAAATTCGCGCAGGAAAAGCTAACCCAAGTATGTTATCTACAGTTTTTGTAGAATATTATGGGGCTAAAACACCTTTGAGTCAAGTTGCGAATGTTAGTACTCCTGATCCTAGGACCTTGTCAGTGCAACCTTGGGAGAAATCTATTCTTCAAGATGTATCGAAAGCCATTATTGATGCCAATTTGGGGTTAAACCCTCAAAGTAATGGTGATATCATTATGATTGCGATCCCTGCTTTAACTGAAGAAAGACGCAATGGTTTGGTGAAACAGACTAAAAGCTATGGTGAAGATGCGAAGGTGGCAATCAGAGTTGCAAGAAAAGATGCTAACGATACTATTAAAAAGCTACAAAAAGATGGTTTACCTGAGGATAGGGCAAAAACGATTGAAAGCGACATACAAGATATTACAAGTTCATACAGCGCTAAGGTAGATGTCGTGTTATCCGATAAGGAAAAAGACATCATGACTGTATAGTACTCCCTTATAATGGAGGAGAAAACAAATATTTATTTCGCGTCGGATTTCCATTTAGGAGTTCCTAATGTTGACTCTTCTAGGTTGAGGGAATTGAAATTAGTCACTTGGTTGGAAGACATTAGTAAAGACGCTTCCGAAATATATTTACTAGGGGACATATTTGATTTTTGGTTTGAATACAAATCTGTAGTCCCTAAAGGCTATGTTCGTTTGTTAGGTAAACTGGCGGAATTAGTTGATAGTGGCGTAAAAGTCTCTTTATTTACCGGTAATCACGACATGTGGATGTTTGATTACTTGGAAAAAGAAATAGGTGTTAAAATATATCGTGAACCAATTGTGAAATCTTTTTTGGGGAAACAATTTTACTTGGGTCATGGAGACGGATTGGGCCCTGGGGATTATAAGTATAAGTTTCTCAAAAAGATATTTGCTAATTCATTATGTCAATGGTTGTTTGCTAGAGTGCATCCAAACTTCGCGTTTGGAGTAGCAAAAATGTGGTCAGGAAAAAGTAGACTCAAAAACGTAAAAAAAGAAGAAGGATTCTCGGTTAAGGAAAACGAATGGTTGTATGAGTATTGCAAAGAATTATTGACACAAAACCATTACGATTATTTCATTTTTGGGCATCGCCATTTACCTCTTGACTTATCGATCGATGGTCATGAATCACGCTACGTCAACTTAGGGGAGTGGGTTACCGGAAACCCGCACTATGCAGTTTTTGATGGTGATAATTTGATTTTAAAAAAGCTCACCTAAAGTTTCAAGTATTTTTACAAGTTGATACACACACACACACACACACACAAAACCGATCTGCTATTTTACCATTTCAAAAGGGAAAAAAATGGGAATAAAAATCGTTGCAATAATCCAAAATAGGATATTTAATGGCGTTCCCACTTTCAAGAAGTCAGTGAATTTATAATTTCCAGCACTGTAAACCATGGTGTTATTATGGTAACCTATTGGTGTCATGAAGCTAGCAGATGCAGCAAACATAATGGTCATTAAAAATGGTGTTGCGTTAATTCCTAAGCTGCTAGCGGCAGCAATAGCTATTGGAGCTAATAGTGCAGCCGCGGCATGATTAGATATTACTTCGGTAAGGATAGAAGTAACCAAATACAAACCTGATAATATAGCAATATTTCCTCCTAAAGTCCCCAGGTTATTTACAAGCCCATTTGCTATGAAAACGTCTAATTCAGAATTATGCATGGCTGTTCCTAAACTTAAGGAGCCCACTAGTAAGAAGATGATTTTCCAATTTACTGCAGCATAGGCTTCCTTCATGGTTAAGGCCTTTAATAGCACAAGCAAAGTAACCCCTGCAATTGTACCGGTCATGATGTCTAATATGTCGAAGGAGGCGAGTCCAACTACTGCAGCAATTACTGCTAATACTGTAAATGTTTTTTTCTTGTCAAAATCTTGAATAACGCTTTCAGAGAGCACTGCGAATGGAATTTCGTGATTTCTTTCAAGCTTTTTCATTTCTTCAACATAATGAGTTTTAACTTCAGCTAAAATGATATCTCCAGGAGTGAGCACATGCTCATACAAGTTATCATGAACAACCCCATCCCTTTGTTTAATTGCTAATGGAACTGCACGGTATTTTCTTCTAAAATCAATTTCCTTTAGTGTTTTGCCAGACACGTCAGTTCCAGCTGTCATTACCATCTCTAAAATGGTTGAATTACTTCCTTGTAAATCATTACCCCCAATTTTGACTGAAGGTTTTACGTTTATTTTGACTCGGTTTTTTAAGGTTTTAATTTTTTCAATATTACACTTTACTTTAAGTAAGTCACCAGCCTGCAATACGAAATCACCCTGTGGTAGTGTAAATTTAGACTCACCCCTAATTACTTGTAGCACGTCCATCTCTAATTCCCTTACCAAAGCAGAATCCATGATTTTTTTTCCAACTGAGTTCGCATTTTCAAGCAACTCGATTTCGGTCAAATAGTCACTCACATTGAATTTTGTATTTAAATCTTTTTCAATTGTTCTGCTAGGTAGTAATTTATCCCCAACAAAAATCATGTACAAAATTCCAACCACGACAAATACTAACCCCATTCCCAAGGAATCAAATATTCCAAACCCTTCTAATCCAGATTTTTCAGCTATTCCAGACACTAAAATATTTGTTGATGTACCAATTAATGTACATGTACCTCCGAAAATGGAAGCGAAAGACAAAGGAATTAACATTTTTGTGGGGCTTTGTCCCGAGGCGTGTGCGATTTGAATAATAACGGGAATGAAGATAACCACTACAGGAGTATTGTTCACAAAGGCTGAAATCACCGCTATCAGGACCATCATCAAAACCATCCCTAATTTGTAATTGTACCGGAAAGTATTAGAGAGTTTATAAGCTACATACTGCAGTGATCCTGTTTTCAGGACGGTTGCACTTAGTATGAACATAAAAACAACGGTTATTGTAGCGTTGTTACTAAAACCTTGTACTCCTTCTTCAGGACTAATAACTCCGGTTAGAATCAGTACGACCATTACTAAAATGGAAACTAGATCAATAGTAATTAACTCCGTTATAAACAGGGCTACCGCTAAGGCAATTACAAAAATCGTGATGTACGCGTCAAATCCCATTATGCTAATAATTCGGTGTAAGTCAGCCAAAAGTAATAAATATCCTTTTATTACTTTTTCAAGAATGCAATTAAGAATCAAATTCTAATTATTTTTGACACAATGAATGAAGAACCACTAATATTATCCATTGAATCTTCCTGTGATGACACTTCAGTTGCTGTGCTAAAAGGGCGTAAAGTTTTGTCGAATATAGTGTCAACTCAAAAAGTGCATGAGGAGTTTGGAGGAGTAGTACCAGAACTGGCTTCAAGAGCTCATCAAAAAAACATTGTTCCCACTGTTGATATTGCCGTGAAACGTGCGGGAATTAAAATGACTGATTTGGAAGCGGTGGCATGTACGGTTGGTCCTGGCCTTTTAGGTTCCTTGTTGGTTGGCGTTTCTTTTGCTAAATCGGTAGCGATAGCACTTGAGATTCCCTTAATTTCTGTCAATCACATGGAGGCTCATATATTAGCTCACTTCATTGAATCGGATAATAAGCCACCTGAATTCCCTTTTTTGTGTTTAACTGTTTCAGGAGGCCACACGCAACTTGTTGAGGTGAAATCACCTTACGTTTTTGAATTGCATGGTGAAACGATAGATGATGCTGCCGGGGAAGCTTTTGATAAAATTGCGAAGATTATGGGTTTGCCGTATCCAGGAGGACCTGTTCTTGACAAGTTAGCGCAAAATGGAAATCCATCAGCTTTTAAATTTGCTTTGCCAAAAGTTGCCGATTTTAACTATAGTTTTAGTGGCTTAAAAACTTCAGTGCTGTATTTTTTGCAAAAAGAGATGAAAAAAAACCCTGCGTTCATTGACGATAACATGAATGATATTTGTGCTTCAGTGCAAAAAGCAATATTAGACGTGTTGTTTAGTCAACTGGATCCTTTGGTAAAAAAAATGGGCATCAAGGAAATTGCAGTAGCGGGAGGTGTTAGCGCTAATAGTGGTTTGCGAGCTAGGCTAAAGTTAAAACAGGACGAAGGTTGGTCGGTTCATGTTCCAGATTTTGAATTTTGCACCGACAATGCGGCAATGATTGGAATTGGGGCTTACTACAAGTTTTTGAAACAAGATTTTGCTGATATTTCGATTGCTGCACAAGCACGTTTAAAAATTGTAAAATAAACCTCAAACTAGTCTTCTAATTACTGTAATTTATTGTTACATTGCACGGAACAAATAAAAGTAACAATGGTTCAGTATCAGATAGAATATCCAGTTAAATCTTCAGTAAGTATTTTATACAAAGCATTCGCAACTCCTAGTGGATTGTCAGAGTGGTTTTGTGATGATGTTGACTATGAAAAAGGAGGGAAAGTTTATGTTTTTAAATGGGAAGGTTCTGAGCAGAGGGCCGAAATATTAGAGCAGTCTGAAAACAGTCATGTTAAATTTAGATGGCTTGATGATGAGAATGATGCTGATGAAGACGCATTTTTTGAACTTAGAATACAAGTTGACGGAATCACAGGTGATGTTGCATTACTTATTACAGATCATTGTGATGAGGATGAAATCGAAGAGTCTAAATTATTGTGGGAAAGCCAAGCGGGAGAGCTTGCCCATATCATTGGCGGATAATTATATTAATCATTATGGATTTATCGCTTTTACAGCAACTTTGTAAAATCAAAGGGGTATCTGGGGATGAGTCACGCGTTAAAGCATTTGTTTTATCGTATGTGGAACGACACAGTCATAAATGGGCGGTGACACCTGAGGTTATTCAAGGGAACGAAATACAAGATGCCTTGTTGCTGGTTTTTGGCAAACCAACTCTTGCTGTTTTTTCACACATGGATACTGTTGGTTACACTGTTGGTTATGGTTCTGGTTTAATTAAAATTGGGGGACCTTCAGCAGTTTCGGATTGTGTTTTGGTGGGTGAGGATAGTGTGTCTGAAATAGAGTGTAGGTTAAACATTGACAACGATGGTACATTATCTTATTTGTACCATAGAGATATTGATAGAGGTACTTGCTTGTCATATAAGGAGAACTTTATTCAAAGTGATAGTTATATACAGTCCCCATATTTAGACAATAGGTTAGGAATGTTCGCAGCATTAACGCAAGCTGAAACTATGGAAAACGGAGTGCTTGCCTTTTCATGTTATGAGGAGACAGGAGGAGGGAATACTGAAGTCTTAGCAAGAATACTATATAATAAGTATCAAATCAGTCAAGCTTTAATATGCGACATCACATGGGTAACTTCCGGAGTACAGCATGGAAATGGTGTAGCGATATCTATGAGAGATTCTGGCATTCCTAGAAAATCCTTCTTAAATAGAGTCATTGAAATTGCTACCGAGTCAGGGGTTCATTTTCAATTGGAAGTTGAAAGTAGTGGAGGAAGTGATGGGAATGCTTTGCAAAAAAGTCCTTATCCATTTGATTGGTGTTTCATTGGTGCCGCGGAAGACAACGTTCATTCACCGGAAGAGAAAGTGGCAATTAAAGACATTGAAGATATGGTAGATTTGTATCAGGTATTGTTGCAAAGACTGTGAATAAATAAACTTTAGTCAGAACGCTTCCCTATTAATACTGTTTTTTTTTCTTTGATTAAATTTTATATCTTTGCACTTGAAAACTTATAAAATTTAAACATGAAAAAATCGATTATTTATTTAGCAGCTGCAATTATTGCAATTCCAGCATTGAACAGTTGTAAAAAAGGAGAAGAAGATCCTTTGTCATTTAACTCTAGAGATTCAAGAGTAACAGGTACTTGGAACTTAGTTTCTATGGAGATGAGTGAAACTGAAACTGAAAAAACAATTTCGTTAAACAGTGTAAATACTGAAAAAAACACTGAAGATGTAGTTACTACGACTACCGCTGTATTGAGTGGAGGAGCTCTTACAGTGACTACAAATGTAAAAAGTGATGAAGAAGATGTTAACAACACTTACAATGGAACTAGCTGGGAAACTAACACTACGACCACTGCTACTGAATCAGAGTCTACTTTTTCTCAAACGTACTCAGTTGTAGTAAGTATTTACAAAGACAATACTTATACACAAACTGTTACTGAAGGAGCTTCAAGTGTTAAAAGCACTACTACGTTTACTTCTGGAGGAACGTCTGTAGTATCAG
>JBLIAZ010000109.1:0-8345 GCA_047631875.1 Saprospiraceae bacterium | reverse complement strand
AGAGCCATTTAAAACCAAAGTACAGCATCGAGAGGATCAGCTTAATTATCTACAAAGTAAAGACCTATATTCTTATGATATAAACTTAAAAGTAAAGTTGAATAGCGAGGGAATTACGTCAACAAATTTTAATAATTTATACTGGACTCCATCTCAACAAATTGCTCATCATACAATTAATGGTTGTAATTTAAGGGTTGGCGATGTGTTAGCATCAGGTACCGTTAGTGGTCCAGAAGAGAAAGGAAAAGGTTGCTTGTTAGAAATAACAGAGGGCGGTAGCAGTCCCTTGGAATTGACGGACGGGACGGTGCGATCCAATTTGATTGACGGGGATAAAGTGGAATTAACAGGAGTATGCATAAATGGAAATATTAAGGTTGGTTTTGGAGAGAATTTCGGAGAAATAAAAAAAACAAAAAATGATTAAGGATCCAAATAACACGGAACAAAGGTTGTTTTATCACTTGCTGTCAAGTGTCATTACACCACGTCCAATAGCACTTGTTAGTTCGCTTGATGCAAAAGGAAATCAAAATTTAGCTCCTTTTAGTTTTTTCAACATGGTTAGCGTGAATCCACCTATATTGGTTTTTTCACCTTTGAGTAGGATGCGAACCAACACATCAAAGGACACACTGAATAACGCAAAAGTTACAGGGGAGGTGGTGATAAATGTACTTGGTTATGACCACGTAGGGCAAATGAATTTAGCTGGAGGGGAATACGAATCGTCAGTCAATGAGTTTGATAAGGCTGGATTTAATATGGAGAAATCAACAAAAGTTGCCCCGCCCAGAGTAAAGGAGGCTATCGCGAGCTTTGAATGTAAGGTAAATGATATCATTGCTTTTGGTCAAGATGGGGGAGCGGGTAATTTAATTATATGTGAGGTGGTATTAGCTCATTTTAAGGACGATATACTAGACTCTGATGGAAATGTATTGGTAGAAAGTTTTACATCTGTGGGGAGACTAGGAAAGAATTATTATATCAAAGGAGGTCATGATTCCATGTTCGAAGTTGAAAAAGATAAAAATGGATCCGGAGTGGGATGGGATCAAGTTCCTAATTTTATCAAACAAAGCTCGTTGTTAACAGGCAATGAAATTGCTATGTTGGCTTCGATAAATATTCTTCCGGATGTGAAAAGTCAAGAGCTTTCAGCGACTGATGAAACTAAATTATTGCAAGTGAAGAAAATGTTGTCAGAGGGCAAAGTTAAGAAGGCCTGGGAAGTAATTTTGGGTTAATAAATTAATCTGTTTTTTTTACAAGGATTTTAAATCCACCGGCAACTGGTTCGAACTATCTCCCGTTAGCTTCACGAAGTAGACCTCGCATTAGCGGGGTCTTTTTATTTTGTGATCCAGCTAGGATGACAACTTTGGATCGAGAAAAAAAGATCCAGAGCCTCGTGAAAGGTATCACTTGTGTCAGTGTGTATGAACCTTCCATTAATTATATTCTTAATAAAAGTTGAACACGCCTCTAGTCAGTTTTTAAACGAATTTTTCAGAGATAATTTCGTTAATTCTAGATGCTAGAGTATAATCTAAATCAGTAACGCTATCAGTAGTGTGGGTGAATAATTTAATCTCTAGGGTATTATAAGAATTACTCCAATTCGGATGATGGTTTAATTCTTCCGCAACTTCCCCAATTAGATTCATGGCATGAAGTGCCTCTTTAAAATTTTCGAAAGTAATTGTCCTTATCAGGTAATTATTCTCTTTAGTCCAGTCGTCAATTCTTTTTGTATTATTAGTCATGTGCTATTTTTAAATTAATTTATGCCTGTTGTTTTAATAGCGATGTGTAAGGGCAAATTATGTTGAGATTTTGGTTAAAAATCAACTGGCTAAGAGGACGGTCATTAATTAATGACGATCAATCTCGAATCCCTATTGTTACCGCTTCTTAAAACCACAGAATACAATCCACTTCTTAAATGGGAAAGATCAAGATTATAATTTTTTTGAGCTGATTGGTGATTCACCACTGTTTGTCCCAATGAATTTATAATGGTACATGTGGTCAAATTATCAGAGGATAACCTAACGATCAATCTTTTAGATGCTTGGTTGAGGTACAAATGTAAAACCAATGGTATGTTTGTTTCATTCAATGACATAGTGCCATTTAATTGTTGAAGTATAATATCCCCTCCATCAGGAATTGCATTAAAAATTGCAGAATCATTGCTGATGACAAATGTGATGTCTTTTCCGTTTTGCTCGATGCTTTGAAACGTCCTACCATCTTGTTTTAATTTGATAGTAAGAGGATGATTGAATGTGGTATTGTCAGTAAGGGTATCAGATAAAACTAAGACCATTTCGGTGATCGTTTCTGACTTAATTGATAACACTGCGCTTTTTCTTTCACGATGATATAAAAGTGCGTCTCGGAAGTTTGCATGCCATATTTTTCCTTTTGAATACTTCACGATTTCATCCAAATTAGCCGCATGCGTAATGTCAGACACCCCGTGCCACATTACTGTCATTAAGCCACCATGCATAAGAGCATTGTTAATTTGTTCTTCTTCAATCCCGTTTAAATTCTCTCCTGAAATTGTTGGGATGTAGTAGTATTCGTTGTCTGAATCACCAAAATCATAGAGCCAATGGTATCCCCATCCCCATGGCGTTTGTCCTGGTTGCCCTGCCGCTCTTGCTCCAATGTGATGTTCCTTAACTTTCTCTATTACCACAGGATCATCCATTCCAGCTCCATACGGATAGGCAAATGTATTTACTGTTTGGTTTTTGATGCTGTCGTTTAAAAAAGTCCTAAAAGTGTCTATTTGAAATTTCAGCATGCCTGCGTCCAAACCAGGTAGTGAAGCATGAGATCGGGTGTGGTTGGCCATCTCAATACCACTGTCAACTGCATTTTCCAGTCCAGCCCACCCACCGGCAACAGTTATATGGCCCGGCCAATCGTAATCGACGAATAATGTTCCACTCATTTTTCTTTCCAACAACAGAGGTACAGCAACAGTAATGTGTTGAGAATGCATGTCGTCATAAGTTTGCACAATGCATGCTTGATAGTCATTGTACCACTTGCAAATGGTGTAATCTTGGGAAATTACCTGACTAGAAAACAAGACTGTAAATAACAAAAGACCTGTACGTTTCATAAATTAGAATTTAAGATGGCAAGTTTTTTTAACCTAAAATAGCTAATCTAGGTGCAAAGTGTGTCGTAAATCAAATTCTTTTTGTACTGAGTTTAAATGTGAATTAAATAATGATTACAAGTCTTTAGTAAAATTGTATATGTACATGTCGATTTCCGCATCTTGTCTTTTGTATTTTACATTTTAATCATTTGTCAGTAATTTTGAATTTATTGTCAGTAACGTAACCTGCTTCAAATAAATGATTAAAAGGAGTACTTTTTTTTAAGAGGACGAATCGTTTGTATTTGCATTAATTGCAAATTAATCAACACTTTTTATCAAGTTTTGGGGTGGTATGGGGAGGTGTTTTGTCAGGTTGATTTTTTTCTTGTACATGCATTTACTTTTATTGTACATTGATTGTTATTGAAATGAAGGAGCTTAGCGGTAGTCAAATAAATGACCATAATATTGAAGTAGTATAAACCATGAAATTAGTTTCGATAATCTTTTTGCTTTCCATCGTATTTATTTATTCCTGTGGAATACATGCGCGAGAAAATGTGGATAATGAGTCCGCTGTAGGGGCTAAAGACTCCGTTGTGATTTCAAAAGCAGACTATACTGATAAGTTACAAGGGTTTTGGCTGGGACAATCCATAGCAAATTGGACTGGTTTAATAACTGAAATGGATAGGATTGGAAACATTGGAAATGTAAAAACTGGTAAGTTTTATACTAGGGAGAATTGGGGGAAGCCAGACTCTGTAAACATATGGGGTAAGTTAAATAATGGAGAGGTGACATCCGTTATTGACTTTATACTGAAATCCCCTGATGAAATATGGGGGTCAGACGATGACACTGACATGGAGTACATGTATCAAGAGTTGCTTCTTAAAAACAGTACATCAATCCTAAGTCCATTGCAAATAAAGGAAGGTTGGATGAAACACATCAAAAAGGAAGAAGAAAATTATTTATGGGTTTCTAATCAAAGAGCATTTGATTTAATGTTGAAAGGTACGTTGCCTCCCTATACTAGCTCTCCTGAGTTAAACCCATATTTTGATATGATTGATGCTCAATTATGTACGGAGATATTTGGCTTGTTTTCGCCCACTCGTTCAGAGTTTGCCAAGGAGATGGCTTATTTGCCTATAAGAACTGTGGCACGTGAAGAAGCAGTGTTGGTTGCTGAGTTTTATGTTGAAATGCATGCTTTGGCCTCCAGTGTAAATCAGGACCTTTCAAAAGAGGATCAAATTAAATGGATGGCAAGACAAGCCCGTTATAATTTACCAGACTATTCCACGGTAGCCAAAATGTACGATTTTGTATGGGCGAAATTTCAATCAAATATTTCATGGGAAAAGACTCGAGATTCTATTTATGTACGGTATCAAGTTAATCAGATGGATGGATACACCATGACCAGTAGAAATTTGAATTGCAATGGATGTTTTGCTTCAGGAATTAATTTTGCCGCAAGTTTGGTCAGTTTATTTTACGGTAAAGGTGATGTAAAGGAAACGATTAAAATTGGAACATTAACTGGTTGGGATTCTGATAATCCAACTGCAACTTGGGGAGGTTTACTTGGGTTCATGCATGGAAAAGAAGAGGTTGAGCAAGTGTTTAATCAAAAATTATCCATGAAGTACAACATCCATAGGACTAGAATTAATTTTCCTAATAACGGCATTGATGATTTTGACAGCATGAGTAAAAAGGGCTTAAAAATAATTGACAGGGTTGTTGTAAATCACTTAAAAGGAAGGATAGACACAGTCAATAATAATTGGGTAATTCCCTTAGTAAATTAAAAGGTTAACTTACTGAAGTTAATTAGCTCTGCTTGTGAGATTTACCATACAGGTTCTCGTTTTATGAAATCTTGTAGTTTTCATGTTTAACCAATTTTACAAGAGATTTTTAAAATTGTGCTAGTATTTTCATTTCGTATCATAAAAAGTAATTATCTTGCGACATGGAATTTTTAGACGGTTTAGACACACTCTTAAAAACATATTGGTACATCGCTTTGCCAACAAGTTTAATTTTTGCAATTCAAACTGTGATGACCTTTATAGGCGTTGACGCATCCGACGGACTGGACGCTGATTTTGACGGTGATCTTGATGGGGCTGAAGGTCCTTTCCAGCTTTTTTCACTTAGGAATTTAATTAACTTTTTATTAGGGTTCAGTTGGTCTGGGATTTCTTTGTGGGATTCCTTTGAGAACAAAAATATTTTAATTGCAGTCAGTGTTGTCATTGGGTTCGCTTTTTTAATGATATTTTTTCTTATCATAAAACAAGTGATGAAATTGGCGGAAAACAACAGCTTTAAGCTTTCGTCGACCGTGGGTAAGACGGCTGAAGTGTATTTGAGAATTCCTGGAGAAAAATCAGGAATGGGAAAAGTCTCTATCAGTGTAAAAGGGAGTTACAAAACATTGAACGCCATTACGGAAGGTGGTGAAATTAGTACAGGAGCAGTAGTGAACATTGTTTCAATTCAAGGGAATAGTATATTAATCGTTAAAAACATCAAAGAGTAATGGGAGTGCCATCAATTGTAATAATAGTAGTAGGGGTAATTGTAATATTTGCTACAATAAGCGCCATAGTGTCAAGGTACAAAAGATGTCCTTCAGATAAAATACTAGTAATATATGGTAAAACAGGTGGGACATCAGGTAGATGTGTACACGGAGGTGGAGCTTTTATTTGGCCAGTTATTCAGGATTATGCTTACTTGGATTTGAAACCATTGTCTATTGAAGCCAATTTAACCAATGCCTTAAGTAGACAAAACATCAGGGTGGATGTCCCTTGTAGGTTTACCATTGCAATTTCTACCGAGGAAGACAGTATGGGGAATGCTGCGGAAAGGCTATTAGGATTGTCTCCAGAAGATATTCAAGAATTAGCAAAAGATATTCTTTTTGGACAATTAAGGTTGGTAATTGCCACCATGATGATTGAGGAGATTAACTCGGATAGGGATAAATTTCTTGACAATATTTCAATGAACATTGACAACGAATTAAAGAAGATTGGTTTAAAGCTGATTAACGTAAACGTCACTGACATTAGGGATGAGTCAGGATACATTGAGGCTTTAGGAAAGGAAGCTGCTGCAAAAGCAATTAACGAAGCGAAAATTTCGGTTGCTGTGCAAGAAAAAATTGGTGAAACTGGTAAGGCATTGGCTGATAGGACAAAGGATGTGGAAATAGCTGAAGCACACAGAGACAGAGATGTTAAGATAGCCATTACTGAAAAAGACAGAGAAGTAAGTATTGCCGATGCTGAAAAGGACGAGAAAATTGGTAAGGCTGAGGCTGCAAGAGATACTAGGGTGAAAACTTCAGAGGCTAACGCAATTGCGATTCAAGGGGAAAATGAGGCGAAAATAGCCATTGCACAATCGGAAGCTGAAAGAAGACAAAAAGAAGCAGAAGCATTAAAAATTGCATTAGCGTCTGAAAAAGTACAAGAAGCAAACGCATTGAAGGAAGCTTATGTTGCTGAGCAACTTGCGGAAACAGCCAGGGCGGAAAGAGAGCGTTCAACTCAACATGCCAACGTTGTAGTTCCTGCCGAAATAGCGAAAAAGGAAGCGATTATAAACGCCGAAGCCGAAGCACAAAGAATTAGGGTTCAAGCTCAAGGTGAAGCGGACGCGATATTTGCAAAAATGGATGCAGAAGCAAGAGGTTTGTTTGAAATCTTAACTAAACAAGCGAAAGGATACAAGGATGTGGTAGAGGCAGCAGGTGGAGATTCTACCAATGCATTTCAATTGTTATTACTTGAAAAAATGCCTGAGTTGGTTAAAACTCAAGTGGAAGCAGTTAAAAACATTAAGATTGATAAGATTACTGTTTGGGATTCAGGAAATGGAGCCGATGGAAACAGTTCCACAGGAAATTTTGTAAGCGGATTAATGAAAACTGTACCACCGTTAAATGATTTGTTTAACATGGCTGGATTGAATTTGCCGTCTTACTTAAAAGGAAAAGATAATCCTCTTGAAGCGCCAAGTTCAGTGGTAGATTCAACACCAGCTCAAGATGGTGCTGACGATCTTGTGGATGAAACACCAGAAAAGTAATTGTCAAAATCTAAAGATGATTTTTTTTTACTCAAATTAAATTTTCAGTTCAACCGGTATTCGTGAGATGAACTGATTTTCATAAATTAAAAGATTAAACATGAAAAGAAACTTGTTATTACTAGCCGTAATTGGTTTGTTGTCAAATGTACATGCTCAGAATTTCACCAAAGAAAAAATGGCGGACAATACAACAGTTACCGTCACTGAGGGAGGAATGTACGATGGCACAAACTCCAAAGAGGCTGGTGAGTATTATGACAAAGCCGCTGCATATAGCAGAAACAAGGAGTTTAAAAAAGCAAAAAAGTATTACTTGAAGGCTTTAAAAAAGGACGACACATTTGTAGAGGCTTATGACAATGTTGGTCAGATATGTAGGAGGTTAGGAGAGCACGAGGATGCTATAAAGTACTATAAAAAGTCGATAGCTATATATCCAAAAGGAGCGATGGCTCATCAAAATTTAGCAATTGTGTATGGGATTCAAAAAGAGTACAAAAAGTCTATTTTGGAATATGGTGAAATCGTAAAAATTGACACGGAAAATCCTGAGGGATATTTTGGTATTGCAAAGACTTATTTGACAATGGGACAATATAAGGAAGGAATCATTCATGGACACAAGACAGTTGCGTTGTATGAAAAATTAGATTCTCACCATAAAGGAGATGGGTACTACTTACTGGGTTTGCTTTATTACTATGATAAGAATAATGAAAAAGCGAAAGAGTTTTTTACGCTTGCAAAAAATAGCGGAGTAAAACTACCACAGGTAATCAAAGATGAATTATTCAAAGACAAAAAAGACAACATAATATTAAAGGTAAAGGAAGATTACGCTGTCAATGAGAATAATTTTATCAAGAGTTATAATTGGTTGATGACAACACCTGTTGGAGGTGATCCGGAGCAGCGAAAGGCTCATGCAAGGTTTTTAATGAGGTGGATGACGGGAAGTCCTACGGTAGCGATCGAGCTTTCGGATAAAGTTGTTACTTACATGGATTGTGGTAATTGTCTTATGATTTTTATGGGTGGCTGGTCAAAAAATGCGATTGAAAGCAAAGCTGATGATAAATTTAAAGGGGCA
>JBLIAZ010000108.1:0-8392 GCA_047631875.1 Saprospiraceae bacterium | reverse complement strand
CCCATTAAGTTATAATAGGAACGAACCATTCTACCTCTCAAGTCAAAAATATTCATCGTTATGTTTTCGTAGGTAGTACCCACATTTATCCACACGTCATTACTAAAAAGATTAGGAGAGATCGTAAAAGTTGGAATTTTAGGAACTAACTCATGTATGTCACTTAAATCGGGGACTTCGCAGTCCCAATCTATGAATTCATACACTGCAACTCCCACTGCAAGTACTTCCTTTAACACGCTATCCTTTCCTAAAAAAGCTGTAAACTCCCACACCAATGGTTCATATCCATTATAATTACCCCCCCCTAAGTACTGCAAATCTACTGTATCCGAAAAAGAGGTACTGGTGCTCCTGTTTTTTCTTGACAACACAAACGCCGAATATTCATTAAAGGGACTCAGCACTGTACAGTGAATCGAGTCCGCTTGAGGATGAGAATAACTAGCAGTAAATGATTGCGTACTAGCATTTGAATACCCGTACAGTCTATTCGTAGAACCCGAAACGTCTGAAAAAACTCCCTTGTCGAAACTAAAATAATCAGAATGTGAAATAAACAAAGTAAAATCCGTGGAACTGTTCCCTAGCAACTCGCCATTCCTGTACTCAGCTACTTCAAACGAAAAACAATACTTCCCTTTTTTTGGAGAATCCCATTTGAACTGCCCCGTATTAATGTCAATTGTCGCGTCACCTGGGATTGTATAACCTTCTGCGGCATCGCCGTTACCTCCTTTACAATCAACCAAAGCAAAAGTCATGCTGTCGCCTTGGACATCATAATAACCAAAATTAAGTTGAAACTCCTGCCCTTGTTTTCCATAAAAATAAGGGTCCAATAAAGGCAGTGGCGAATCATTAATGCAGTATATCATACTATCTTGCACAGGAGCAATTGCATCAAAACGCAGGTTAGTTACCCCTGACTTTCCTAAACCCATGTTTTTTACATCAAACAGTCTATAATTATCAGAAAAGTACAGTTGGTAATTTGCGTATCCAAAATATTCATGTGTTCCAACATATACATTTTTTTTCATCCCTTCGTACACCTCCTCTCCCAACTCACTGTTGTTGACTCTAATCAAAAAGCTCGACTTGCTGTCGCCCCACTCAAAAGATACAGAATCTCTGTCTGAGTCATCGTTATGAAAATCAGTATACGTAATCAAAGAAACTTGTACGGTTTTATCGTCAATCGTTTCGTAATAAAAATATCCTCCGTAGTAATGATCAGCGTGAGCAACATTAGTCAAAAAACAAACCAATAAAACAACAAATAGCCTTAAATTTGGCTTGAAAATTGCATTGTTGAATATCAATAAATAGTTACTCATAATCGTCTCAAAAGTACTTCAATTAACTCAAACAGCAGTTCGAAAGCACATGAATAAAATATACTACCTCTCAACTTGCAGTACATGCAAAAGAATTTTGTCTGAAATTGACACTTCAAACATTGAATTACAAGACATCAAGTCAAATCCATTAACGGAAAACCAATTAAAAGAATTGTGTGCATTAGCAAACAGTTACGAGTCACTGTTTTCAAAACGAGCTATTAAATACAAAACTTTAGGGTTGGCTGATTTGGAGCTAACCGAAGAGGACTATAAAAAATACTTACTGACAGATTACACCTTCCTAAAACGTCCAGTGGCAATTATTGACCATGAAATTTTTATTGGTAACAGTAAAAAAAACGTGGAAGCGTTAAAAGCTAAAATCAATTGAATTGACTACCTTAGGTACCGAAAAAACATCTACAATGAAAAACACATGCTACACAATACTGCTAATTTTTATGAGTACAATCTCATATTCACAAATATCTTTGGAAGAACAAGTTGCTGATTCAGCATGTGCATGTTTAAGTGCGATTGATACCGCTAAAATTAACAGTCAAAGCAACGGGTTAAAAATGGCTTGCCTTCAGAAAGCGATGATTCAAAACAAAGAATCGATCACCAAAGAATATTCCACTTCTCAAAGAAAAGAGGAAGACCAAGCGAAAATCGGAATACGAGGTAGTCTGATGATAAAAGTGCAAAACATTTTGACTAAAAAATGTGTTGCTTACAAAATATTTGAAACTAAAATACAAGAAAGAAGAATGCCTTAATCAATTAGCCACCTACCTATAACGTATGTTTAAATCAGAAGAAGAAAACAACAACAGAACCGAACTCAGTGATTTAGGAGAGTTCGCTTTGATTGACAGCATCTCAGAAAAAGTAAAGCTGCAGCAAAAGTCCACAATTAAAGGCATTGGAGACGATGCAGCAGTATTGGGTTACAAAGGTATGGAAACCGTAATATCGACCGACATGCTTGTAGAAGGTGTCCATTTCGATTTAAGCTACGTCCCATTAAAACATTTAGGATACAAAGCGGTTGCGGTAAATTTATCGGATATTCTTGCGATGAATGCCATTCCTCAGCACATTACGGTGAGCGTTGCACTTTCCAATCGGTTTTCAAAAGAGGCTGTAGACGAATTATATGCTGGGATATTAAATGCCTGTACCACTTACGAAGTTGATTTAATTGGGGGAGACACTACGAGTTCTGTTTCTGGATTAGTGATTTCCATCACAGCTGTAGGAGCTGCCAATAAAGAAGACTTAGTGTATCGGGATGGTGCAAAAGAAGGTAATTTACTTGTCACTAGTGGTGACCTAGGAGGAGCTTACATTGGTTTACAAATGTTGGAACGAGAAAATGGAATTTTCAAAGAATCAGAAAACATTCAACCTGATTTTACAGGAATGGAATACATCTTGGAAAGACAATTAAAACCAGAGCCTAGAAAGGATGTAATCCTTGAACTTAAAACTATGGACGTTAAGCCTACCTCCATGATAGATATTTCAGATGGATTAGCCTCAGAAATTTTTCATTTGTGTAGAGCTTCAAAACTTGGAATTGAATTGTACGAGGAAAAAATACCAATTGACCAACAAACCTTTGACATTGCTTTACAAAACCACTTAGACCCTACTGTGTGTGCTTTGAGTGGTGGTGAAGATTACGAATTACTTTTTTCTGTGGATATCAATGAACATGAAAAATTCAGAGCGCACCCAATGTTTAAAGTGATTGGACATTTCGTAGACGAAGGTCAAGGACATAATTTAATTGCTAAAAACGGAACAAGACACGAGCTTCAAGCCCAAGGGTGGAATAGTTTTAACAAATAAACATGCATCACGCAATTCATAAAATCATTACTTGCATTGCTTTGCTTTTTGCCTTAAATTGTAATGTAAAAGCACAAGTTTTTGATGAAATAGGATATGGGCCTGAGCTAGTTTTTAATGCTCCAATCAGCGAACCAGGTATTGGAGTACGGTCACACATGCATTTTCAAAGATATTTTTTTTTAGCACCGCAAATAACTTACTTTCCAGGAATAGTTAACATTCATGAATTATATGCAGGAGCAAGTATTAACCTAAAGTTACTACCTGATAACAACTGGTCATTTTACGCTACCGGAGGAGCCTACTACAATATGTACATCAATTATGCTAGTTCCGCTAACACACTAGCTAAACTGCACAATTTTGACTTAGAAGGAGGAGGAGGAATAACTAAAAACTTTGGATGCTATCGTCCATTTTTGGAATACAGGGTGAATTCAAAATGGCTCGAAAGTAACTTTAGGCTCGGAGTGATGTTTTACTTCGGGGACTGTAAAGGTAAAACGAAGCAAATTTGTCCTGCGTTTACACGATTGTAATAAAATAAATTAATAGATACACTCATGAAAAATATTAAATACATCGCTCTAATCGCTAGTTGTATCGCTATCTCAGCCTGCAGCAAAGACAGGATTACTCACCCTTCCTTTGAACCAATGGATGACTTTTACAACAAACACAAAGTAGAAGAACAAGAGTTTATCATTGAAAACGAGGATTCTAGTGGACCAATTATTGGAAACCAGGGAACAAAATTATACATGAGTAAAAGGTTGTTTAAATTTTCTGACCGTGCGGATGTTGTGGATTTCCCCTACACCATAAAACTAGTAGAATTGTACAAAAACAAAGATGTAATTTTTTATCAATTCCCAACGCCTCACTCAAATGGAGCATTAAATAACGGTGGAGAAATAAGGGTTAGAGCATATAAAAATCATGAAGAATTAGTATTAAAGACAGAGTCTTCCTACTCTTCCTCGTTTTCATCTACAGTGACCGAACAAAACATGAATCCTTTTCAAGGAACCGTCACAAGTGATGATAAGTTCAGCGCATGGAATGCTGCAACTGACGGATCAACGGTAGTAGTTTCTAACAGCGAATATGCGTACACTTCTTTTTTAATGGGCTGGATTACACCAGCTGTAAACAAACCAGGTTCAGGGACAGGTACCATTAACTTTACTGTGAACGGGTCTGGCGGTGAGTTCATTGACCTTGCATTAGTATTTAAAGATTTCCACTGCGTACTTACAGGTAATGCCTTAAAACTTGAAGGCATTCCAGTAGGAGAATCAGCAACAGTAATTGGTATGGCAATGGATCAAGATGGAGAATACAGGCTACATAGAACATTTATCACTACCTCTTCCTCCATGGATATCGAATTAAAGATGAACATAGTAACGGAAGCAGATTTGCTGAACACCTTGGAGGGTCTTTAATAAAGCATCTTTTCACTCAGACCAATCATGAAAATTCACATGATTCAAATTAAAGGTTAGGAACTGAAGTAGGACTACCCTACCAACTGACAATACCCTCTTTGGGATGATTTTACTATTGTACGATACTGAATTAAAAATAAAATACTATTTCACTAATTTAGGCTCATGAAAAAACCACGAGAGTACGTTTCTTCAAAAATTATTTCTGAAATTCATGAACAGTCTGGAGTTTCATTAAAAGGATCTTTTTTGATTGGAGCTATCAATCCTAAAACAGGGAAGTTTAGACCAAGGTATGTTGGAGTGTCGTATTCAGGCTTGATGCAAGAAATAGTAAATAGTTCAAAACTAAAAGGTAACGAGTCTTTTGATAGGTACAGGTTCGTAAAAACCGCAACGAATAGGGAAGCCTGGGAATTAGAATGTAAAACCTTTCATGAGTTTAAGGCAGTCAATGATTTGACAAATAAACATCATTCAGAATGGCCAATGGAAAGTGATGAGAAAAAACTTACATGCTGCTTTAAAGAGTGCTACTCCAACGAATAAGTTCTCGTAATTGCACTTCCAACAACCTGAATCAATCTAATACAATACTTACATTTAATACGCATTTTACTGAATTGTAAACCCTTTTACAGTAATTGTAAATTTGTTAAGGAGGAAATAACTTTACTTTACCTCAGGTTAAGTTAAGAGCAGGTGGAGATCTGCAAAACAGTGTTAAAAGTGAAAAGAGAGGTTAAATTGATTAAGTTCATTTTAACCTCTTTTTTTGTTAGCAATCGCAATATATAATGGTGATAAGAAAAAACACCAAACCATCTATTGACCAAGAACTAATCTTGAATAAAAGGAATAGTATCACCTTTGAATACCCAACAATTACCCAGATAACAATGTAAAAAAAGACGTGCTAAAAGCACGTCTTTTTCCTTTCAAATTTATAAGGTTCAACTATAAATACTTACTCTTTTACCACTTTCTCATTTGACACCAACCCTCCTGAATCATCATATAAACTCAATACATAAACACCGTCAGCCAAGTCAGAAAATGACACGCTACCATTACTCACTGATCCGGCTTGAACTTGGACTCCGATTACATTTGAAATCGCATAGTTGGAAGCGCTACCTACATTAACAAATCCATTTGTAGGATTTGGAAAAGCAGCACCAGCGCCTCCTGATGACTCCGAGACACTAACAGAGGCATCAGATACTAAATTGATGTCATCGATGATCATTTTTGAACCGATACTGTCACCTGCGTACACTGCTATTTTAAACGTATCTGGATTCTGCGCCAAGGTAATCAACATCGACTCTGGTTGGTAACCAGATGTAACGATATAACTTTGTTTTCCGAAGCTACCAATTGACAAGCCATTTTTAAAAAATTCAATTGAAACCCATCCTGTATCGTTTGCAGCTGGAGTAGCATCCCAATACCATTCCAATTTTGAAGGCATTGCTGTAAAATCCGTTCCTCCCTCTTTATTATTTCCGTCGAAATCATAGTTTGCTATAATTGCTCCAACTCTTTCTTTTTGTCCATCACCGTGAGTGATTTCTTTCACTTCAAGTTCAGCGGCATATGATCCTGAATTTACTGAAGTTGATTTATTTAAGGTTAAATCAACAGTGTTCCAATAGTCTATTGTTGATATAGTAGTGTCAGTCCACGATTCAAAACCAGCGTTTGTAAAAGTAGCACTTCCCCCACTGTTAGTGGTAAATGACATATCATCTATTTGTAACCAAGAACCAGGAATTCCTTCACCATCATCATCGCCTACAATATTCGAACTAGTAACTGCCAAAAATAAAGTATCGACAACTCCTGCATTATAATTAGTTGCAAAGGCAAATTGTTTCCACGTACTCTGTGTGCCAACAATAGGATATTGTCCCCCAGCAATTGTGGATCCTCCCATTTTTAAGTTTAAAATCATCCAAGCTGTATCTCCTGGCATCACATTATATTTGTACCACCCTCTCATTGTATCTGCAGCTAATGTGAACGGAACACCTCCTTCAGGTCCACTATCTCCCCAGCCTCCAACTATAAAATAACCCGCTGAGGTATCTTTGTCGTTACCAGTTCCTGATTCTTTATTACTTAAAATAAGCGAATAACTACCTTCTTTTGCATCTGTAGACTTTTCAACAACTAAGGAATCTGGAGCGTCCCACTTCAAACGCTCTTCCAAGGCGTCAGTAAGTCCTGTTATATGTGTGTATACCTTGTCGTTCCAAGTTTCAAACCCTCGGTTAACAACATTAGTTTCTTGAGCTTGTGAACTCATAACAACAGCTATCGAAGCTGCACATAGTAGTACTTTTTTCATATGAATATATTTTACGGTTTCAATATCGATTACGAAAACTATGCCATAAGGTTTCGTTTTCACGTAATTAGTTTTGATTCTATAAAATAGTTACTGTTTCCCTAGACTAGCCTAGAAACAACTTCTTTAACGGAAAGTACAGAATTTACGTGTTCAATTGCAGGTCCTGCGCACCAAACAGTTTTATAAGTTGGTTTTAAGGCAGCTTGCTCCACACTTTTCATCCCTTTGTACATGATGAGCATCTTAATGTACTTTTTCAAAAAAGGAAGTGCTTTCATGAGCCAAGTTAAAAACCCACCATCCTTATCAATGCTTTGCATGTATGGAGTGTTGATGACTGTAATAGGTGAGCCTGATAATTGTTTCGTAAGAATGACATCTTTTGCGCCGTACTCCACAATCGCATTTTTATAATCTTGTGACACATCGCTTTCCTTTGTAGCTATGAACAGAGTACCTACCGACACTCCCGCAGCTCCTAACTGAATAGCGTGATCTACGTCTTTTTTTGATGTCACCCCTCCCGCCGATATAACAGGTATATTACATTCCTTTTTAAGCAAGGGAATTAGCTCCTCTTTTGTTGTTGGCCCACAATGGCCACCAGCAGATGAGTCTACGGCAATGATTCCATCCGCTCCCAATGATTCCACTTTTTTAGCGTACTTGACATCTACCACATCACAAAACACAAAAATTCCTTTTGCCTTGCACTTTTCAATCACTTCTTTTGGACTACCTAAGGAGGTAATAACAAAACCGACTTCTTCCTCAACACAAACCCTCAACTGATAATTCAGCTTAATGTTTGACTTATTCACAATCAAGTTGACACCAAATAACCCAGATGCTTTACTTTTAATTTCTCTTATCGCCTCCCGCAGCTCGTTCTCGGTCCTGTAATTTAAGGCAGGGAAAGCACCTGTTATGCCATTTTCTAAAGCGGCCACAATCATTTTAGTATTGCTTACCAAAAACATGGGAGCCATGATTATTGGATACTGAATGTTTAACATTTTGGTAAGCGCTGTACTCATATTAATGGTTACGGTTGAAAAGGTAAATAAGTTTCTAAAATAGGTAGAATAATACTCAAAGCGCACAGGTTTCATGAATGATCAAAAAAAAAGGAAGTCTCTCCAGACTCCCTCTTTAAACAAACAACATCAATTTGACCTTAACTTAACCCTTGTTCAACAAGCTCTATTTTATCAGATTTTGCCCTGAATACAAAGTCCTCATCGAACATATCTATTAACATACTAGAGCTATTTTTTATTGTACCCTTTAACATTTCTTTAGATATCTCCTCCAATATCTTGGGCTTCGTTGTCCATTGCAATTTGCTGTGTTAGTGCAATGGCTTCCTGTCTTTTTAT
>JBLIAZ010000107.1:0-8466 GCA_047631875.1 Saprospiraceae bacterium | reverse complement strand
CCTGTATTGGAAGGAGGTGCATTGATTAATAGAAGCATGAGCTTCGTGGATGCTTTGTTTACCAGTGCTAGTGCCACTTGTGTAACAGGTCTTATGGTAGAGGACATGATGTCATTTTTCACTTTAAAAGGGCAGTTAGTGATCCTAATGCTGATCAAAGTGGGCGGCTTGAATATTGTTGCTTTTGGGCTATTTTTCGCTGTTTTTTCTCGGTTTGGTTTGCGAGTTCGTAGGCACGACATCATTGAGGATATTGTGAATAAAGTGACTTTTAACAGTGCTAAAGGGTTTTTCGCGAAGATACTTTTTATCAGTTTAGCAATAGAGGCAATTGGCGCTGCTTTGTTGTTCTTTTTATTGCCTGTATCTCCAGAGATTCAAAAAATTTCTTCCAGGATTTATTTTTCAATTTTTCATTCTATCAGTGCGTTTAACAATGCTGGGATATCATTGTACGAAGGGGGCTTCGCGAATGAAGCTGTTGCAAGTAATTTTCCAGTTTTGGGTGTAATGAGTGCGATAATATTTGTGGGAACACTTGGGTTTATTACCATTTTGGATTTGATTAATGTAAGAGATTTTAGAGAGCGTGTCGCCAAGCCGTGGAAAAAATTACACATTGGTACCAGGGTAGGACTGCTTAGTAATACTCACCTACTTATTTTCGGATCCTTGTTTTTTTTGGTGCTAGAATGGGGAGCGCAGAGCTTATCGAATCAGAACTTCATCGAAAAAATAATTACGTCTATTTTTCAGGTAGTAAATAGAACGGCAGGATTTAACAGTGTGGATTTAGGAGCGATTGGATTGCCGATGATCTTCATTATTATCATGCTGATGTTTATTGGAGGTTCTTCTAGCAGTACAGCTGGTGGAATTAAAACTTCCACGATGACCTTGATTTTTGTATCTATTTACACCACCATTACAGGCAAAAAGAACGCTGAATTGTTTAATAGGAACATATCGAAAGACCTTCTTCTTAAGGCCTATGTCGTAGTGTTGTTTGCTGTTGGTAATATCTTTTTATGGACGTTTTTGTTGTCTTTGACCGAATCAAAAGCTTTGGAAGCAGGAGACATGACTTTAATTCAAATGGTATTCGAAGAAATTAGTGCTTTTTCAACTGTAGGGCTTAGTCTTGGAGTAACTAAAGAATTTAGTGCTGCGGGGAAAATGATATTAGTGGTGTCTATGTTTATCGGTAGGTTGGGTACGTTGATGCTGTTGATGGCTTTGAGCAAGCAAGTAAGCTCTACAAGGTATAAATATCCCGATGCACACATGATGATTGGCTAAGGGGTAAATTGTGTTCAAATCACTAGGTTTTTCTACTTGTCACTTTTCCTTTTGTTTTTGTTGAAAAGCAGCACCGTAGTGTGTAGCCATGCTTTAGTTTTCGGTCTTGATAAAAGAAATAGATGCTTCGTCAAAACTCCCGAAAACCTGAGTGGTTTGAGGATGTTTTGTTAATTTTGTTAAACAAATCAAAAAACTAAGAACATGAAAACTAAATTATTTATCGCATTGTTGATTGCTGGGATAACTGTTACTGCTCAGGATTCGACAAGCACAGAGACTTTACCAGCGTGGGAAAAAGGTGCCACCTTTGGGGTGCAATTTACTCAGTCATCCTTTCATCAGTGGGTTGCAGGAGGTCAAAACTCGTACTCGTATGCAGGTTTTTCTAATTTTCATGCTAATTATTCAAAAGGAAAAACAAGGTGGGACAACACCTTGGACATGAACTATGGGAGTTTTAAACAAGGAAATACACCATTAGTGAAAAGTGATGACAGGGTTGAGTTTAATTCGGTGTTGGCTTCGCAGGCAGATCAAAAATGGTATTATGCTGGGCAGTTAAACTACAGGACTCAGTTTACTCCAGGGTATTTAATAGACAATGTGTCTAAAGTTAGAATTTCTGATTTTTTAGCACCCGCATACGTAACCTTTTCATTGGGGATGGAGTTTAGGCCAAAAAAAGATTTGTCTTGGTTGATATCTCCAATGACTGTCAAATCAACAATGGTTTTTGCTCCAGCTCTTGCTGCACTTGGTGTTTTTGGTTTGGAACCAGGAGAAAATGTGAGGTCTGAATTTGGGGGATTGACTAGGGTTACTTGGAAAGATGACTTGATGGACAATGTGAATATCATTACCAACTTGACTTTATTTTCAAATTACTCGGACAAACCTCAAAACATCGATATAAATTGGGACATGTTGTTGGTGTTTAGAGTTAATAAATATTTAAATTTCACATTTAATACAGTGTTAATTTACGATCATGATGTAGATGTACCTAAGGACAGGAATAATGATGGTATATTTGAAAGCAGAGGAAAAGGTGTTCAGTTCAAAGAAATTTTTGCTTTAGGATTTAGTTATTCGTTTGCAAAGTAATCTTTATATTAAGATTTAAAAATCCCGAGACAGCAGTGTCTCGGGATTTTTAGTATTCATACGATGCCTACATGTTTCGAATAAGAGTACAGCAGAAGACTTTAAAGTTGCCTATTTGCTCTTGTGCTCAGTGGAGGTTAAGAAGCTAGCTTAGCGATTTTGGAAACACCTCCTTTTACGGTGTCTCCTATTGTAGCAGTAATTTCCGTGTCAAGGGGGAAAAACAAATCGACTCGAGATCCAAACTTAATGAATCCAAATTGATCAACTTGTGTGGCTTTGTCTCCTTCTTTACAGTAATAAACTATTCTTCTAGCAAGGAACCCTGCGATTTGTCGAAACAACACTGAAGTACCTTTTTCATTTTCAATGACAATAGACGTTCTTTCATTTTCAGTAGAAGACTTTGGATTAAAAGCCATTAAATATTTCCCAGGGTGGTATTTAACGTATTTAAAAATACCGCTTATTGGATTTCTATTGATGTGTACATTAATTGGTGACATGAATATACTTACCTGTATCCTTTCGTCTTTAAAGTATTCCGGCTCGTGAACTTTTTCAATGACAACCACTTTCCCATCGCAAGGAGCAATGACCTGGTCTGGAAATTGTTTAAAATCTCTAGATGGGTTTCTGAAAAATTGTAGAATTATTAAAAATAGTAAAGAGGCTAACGTGTACACTACACAGTGTAACCATAGAATTTCTGGAGCAAAATATTTTACTAATAAAATGATTAAAGCATCAAAGATAATTACAATAGCAATGGATGGGTAACCTTCCTTATGAATCGTCATGGTTTAATTTTAAAGATAAATTTAAAAAAATCTTATATTTATAAAACGATTTTTACAATAAACGTATAAACACAATGTAGCTGAAAACTACTGGAGCGGCAATCAAAAGTCCGTCAAACCTGTCAAGTATTCCTCCGTGACCAGGGAGAATTTTGCCTGAGTCTTTGATGTCATATGATCTTTTTAACATGCTCTCCACAAGGTCGCCCAGAGACCCAAATACCACAATGATAAGTGCCATGATCACCCATTCAATTCTAGAAAATGAGATAAAATATGCTCCGCAATTATAGGCAACTAAAACAGCGAGTATAGCTCCTCCAATTGTACCTTCCCAAGTTTTATTAGGTGAGATTTTAGGGAATAGCTTCCGTTTCCCAAAAGACCGTCCTGATAAGTAAGCTCCTGTGTCATTTGCCCAGAGTGTAAAAAAGAACATCAAAATGAGCTCAGCACTGTAGTCATGGGCAGAAATTTGAATCAGCTCATTACTTACTATAAAAAGGCCAAAGGGAACAGCAACATAAAGCGTAGGCATTATAGTATGAAGAATATTCGCAAAACTGTTTTCTTTTAACCTGAACAGCTCAATGATAAAAATGATTGTGATCACTGGAATTAACGCTACAAGGTATGCTTTGGGTAGGTCGAAGTAAGATGTACCCGCAACCACTAAATAACTTCCGATAGAAAGCACATATCCACCGAAGCGATTAACGGATGTGTTTTTTTTATGATCTACTATGTTAAAGTATTCGTAAGTTCCTACTGCTGTAAAAAACAAGAAGAGAATTGCTAGTAAAATTTGAGAGGAGATTGCGCAAAAAACTAAAACGGCAACGAATATACTGCCCGTGATTGCTCTTTTCCAAAAATTATTCATCTACGCTTTTATTGTTGTCTCGCAAAAGGTACAAAAAAACACAAGTCAAAAATGCATGTGGCTTGTGTTTAATTTAAGAATTTAATGAGGGTTCGTTTTTGTCTTCTTTTGTGTTGGATTGAATGTTAGGTTGCTCATCCTCCTTTTCAGATGAAATGGTACTTATTGTGTCTGTACTTTCACTTGTTTCTACAACTGTTGCCTCTTCAATTATTGTTCCTGCCTCCTTAGTCTCAAACGGCCTTTTTCCAAATATTTTTTCTAAGTCTTCTTTGAAAATAACTTCTTTTTCTAGCAGTTGCTTAGCCAAAACCTCAAGTTTTTCTTTGTGCTTGCTTAAGAGTTCTTGAGCTCGTTTATATTCATGCTCAATCATTTTATTGATTTCTTCATCAATTATTTGAGCAGTATGTTCACTGTATGGTTTCGACAAAGAATATTCACTTTGTCCAGAAGAATCGTAATAACTTACATTACCAATTTTATCATTTAATCCATAAATTAATATGGTTGATTGTGCTTGTTTGGTGACTTTCTCTAAATCGCTAAGTGCCCCAGTGGAGACTTCGCCAAACATTATTTGTTCTGCAGCTCTACCGCCCAAAGCAGCACACATTTCGTCTAGAATTTGCGCCTTTGTGGTAATTTGTCTTTCTTCAGGTAAGTACCAAGCGGCTCCCAAGGATTTTCCTCTTGGGACAATGGTCACCTTGACAAGTGGAGAAGCATGTTCGAGCATCCAGCTTACCGTTGCATGTCCTGCTTCGTGGTATGCTATTACTTTTTTCTCACCTGGCTTAATGACTTTGTTTTTCTTTTCCATTCCGCCGATGATCCTATCAACAGCATCTAAGAAGTCTTGTTTTTCAACGGATTTTTTATCGGTACGAGCAGCGATTAAAGCGGCTTCGTTACAGATGTTTGCAATGTCTGCTCCCGAAAAACCAGGCGTCTGGCTTGCTAAAAACTCCACGTCAACTGTTTCATCAATTTTAAGTGGTTTTAAGTGCACCTTGAAAATTGCTTCCCTTTCGTTTTTGTCTGGCATGTCCACATAAATTTGTCTGTCAAATCTACCTGGTCGTAGTAATGCGCGGTCTAGTATGTCCGCTCTGTTCGTTGCTGCTAAAACAATTATTCCAGAATTGTCTCCAAAACCATCCATTTCAGTTAGCAACTGATTCAAAGTGTTTTCACGCTCATCGTTAGAGTTTTGGGCAGGATTTTTTCCTCTTGCCCTACCAATTGCATCAATTTCGTCAATGAAAATAATACAAGGAGATTTCTCTTTGGCTTGCTTAAATAAATCTCTTACTCTAGAGGCGCCTACTCCTACAAACATTTCAACAAAATCAGAGCCCGAAAGGGAAAAGAAAGGCACTTGAGCTTCTCCTGCTACCGCTTTTGCTATCAAGGTTTTCCCAGTTCCTGGAGGGCCTACTAGCAAGGCTCCTTTTGGAATTTTAGCACCAAGTATAGTGTATTTTTTCGGTGACTTTAAAAAGTCTACAATTTCCATGACCTCAGTTTTTGCTTCTTCCAAACCAGCAACGTCAGCGAAAGTAGTTTCAACGTTAGTGTCCTTGTCAAATAATTTTGCTTTTGACTTTCCAATGTTGAATAATTGACCTCCAGCACCACCGCCGCCTCCAATTCTTTTCATCATGAACATCCAAAGACCAATCATCAATGCAAAAAAGACAATGGTACCTATCCACCCTTCCCACGCCGGAGGTTGTCTGTGTTTAAAGTCAGTTTTCAGGGTGATGGTTTTCCCAATGTCTGTGCTTAAATGTGCTGTCAAACTTTTTTCAAAAGCAGTAATGTCTGCCACGTCAAATTTATATTGAGGCTTATTTACATCTTGTCCTGCTTTGTCCTTGTGTGGATCAATAGTTAAGCTTTCTTTGTTAAGAAATACCTCTACATACTTATGTTCAGTTTCTTCAACCTTGAGGATTTTTTCTACTTGTCCATTGTCCAAATACTCAAAAAACTGTCGTTTTGTTATTTCACCAGTTCCACCCAGCATGTTTGAAAACTGGAATCCTATGATGACAGCCACGACAGCGATGTAAACTATGTATATTGGAAAAGACCCCTTAGGTTTTTTGTCTCCTTTATTTACTTTTTTATTTTCTGACATGTTATTGTAATTCTTTAATTTTCTTCAATTAATGTTGTCTTCGCGTCCCCCCACAATTCCTCGATGTTATAATAATCACGCGTTTTCTCTTGGAAAACATGCACCACAACAGAAGAATAATCAAGTAATATCCATTCCCCATTTTGGTAACCTTCTTTTCTGAAGGTTATCTCCCCTAAACTTTCCTTCACTTCTTTTTCCACTGCTTGGGCAATCGAAACCACATGTGTGTTTGAGGAACCATGACAAATTATAAAGTGTCCTGTAATCGCGTTTTCAAGACTTTCTAAATCTAAGTCAACGATCTTATTGGCTTTGATGTTTTGCATTGCTGCAGTAATGACTTCGACTAAGTGATTGGGCACTATAATAAGGTTTTTTTTGTGATGAAATTCTATTGCAAAAGTAACATAATTATGCCACTAAAAGCGGTTTTTTAAGTTTCTTTGTGATATGTTTAATCCAAGTTGTTTTTCGCTTTGAGCGCAATAAATTACCATGATAAATACTGTGGAAATAATCAGATTAGAAGAGGTTGATTCAACCAACGAATACATGAAAAGATTGTATTCTGGTCAAAGCTTACAACATGGTTTGGTAGTAGTCGCTAACAAACAGACTATGGGTAAGGGGCAACTAGGAAAAGTATGGGAAAGTAAAGAAAAGGAAAACCTGTTGTTTACTTTTTTTTCAAGCGAAAAGAAAGGGAAAACAAAAGAGGAGTTTAGTTTTCTTGTGTCAATTGCATTACTTGAGCTGATTAAGGAGTATCTACCTCAAGAAGACATCACTATAAAATGGCCAAATGATTTGCTGGTGGATGGAAAAAAAATAGCTGGAATTTTAATTGAAAATAGGTTTCGGGGCGACTCGATTGAGGCTAGCTTTGTTGGGGTTGGCATGAATGTGAATCAATCAGTTTTTCCGCGATTTACAAGACAAGGGTGTTCTTTTAAGTCAATAACAGGTGAGCAATTTGATGTGTATTTGTTGGCAAAAAAATTACAACATTTATTTTTTTTAAATGCGAAAAAAAGCAAGAAAGAAATTAAAAGGAGCTATGACAAATCGCTGTATTTGGTAGGTCAAAAATCATGTTTTTTGCTTCGTGGAAGCCAAGTGTTTTTGACAATAATAAAAGTAAATACTAAAGGTCAATTAGTCACCAGAAATGAGAAAGGGGAGTTGTTGGAATTTAATGTAGGAGAGTTAAAGTACTTGAGTTAGTTCTAGCAATTAATTCCAAACTTGAATGATGTTTCCGTCAAAGCTTGTATTGTATTGCTGTAATCCTATTGTGGCAGGTCCATTTACTGGAAGACCATCAATTAATTGAAACTGGGAGGAGCAACAGCTGTCTTCTGCAAATAAATTGTTATCTGAGACCGACACTTTGCCACAAGAGTTTTCTGGTTCAAAAGAACAATGCCTGTCGTAGGCTTTGAATTCGTTAAAGTCGCTTCGAAAAACAATGATTCCTCGTGAGCCACCATCAACGTATGACCATCCGCCAATTCCATTTAAGTTTTGATATTGAGGGTCAAGTGTGTTAAGGACTAATTGAACTGGTACGTTAGGAATAAAAGAGTTGGTTTTACTACAGGAAAAACAAGTGATTGCACCTATTAAAACTATCGTGACAATTTTTGTGTTCATGTTTTTATCAATTGTGTATCTTTATCCCTCAACTGGAATGTTACTGAACAGGATTAGTATAACTCATTCCGCTAAATAATGTTGTCAGCACAGGTGAAAAGAGGATCGAAAATAAGTTATTTTTTACTTTTTATGTTCTTGTTTGTGAACGTTCCTCAAATTTCTGCGCAAACCAAAGAAATTAAAAAGCAGGAAAAAAGACAAGAAAAACATAAAAAAAGTCAGGAACAGCTCGAGAAAGAAGGAAAAAAACGTCACCTTGAAATCCAGGACAAAGAAACAAGAAAACGCATGAAGCGTTCTTTAAAGGAGGCTGAAAGAAGGAAAAAAGGAAAGAATCCCGTACCTTGGTACAGAAGAGTTTTTAGAAAAAAACCTAAGAAAAAAAGGTATAAAGGAGGGAAATAAAAAATGTCGGTTAAAATCATCATATACATCGTAGTTGGGATAGGTTATTTTGTGTACAACATATACAAGAAAACAAATGCAGCGAAACCAGCAGTTCAACCTGACGATTATTTGGATGAGGAAGACGAGGTGTACGAACCCGAAACTTCAAGTGCTAGTGGTAGTTA
>JBLIAZ010000106.1:0-8497 GCA_047631875.1 Saprospiraceae bacterium | reverse complement strand
GTTGGGTTTCAACAGGTGCAAATATTTTAACTAATATATTAGGAACATGGACAGTCCAGGATAACGTGACAGTTGGTAATACTAGCACAATGAATAATACAGGAACATTAACAGTGACCGCTGGAAGTGTAACTCTAGGCACAGGAAATACATGGACGAATAGTGCCACGGGATCTACTTTGGTAACTGCTGGAAACCTTACGATTGGCGCTACATCTACTTTGAACAATGCTAATGTGTTTACCGTGGGAGGAAATTATGTGAGTGCTGGTGATAACATTACGTTAAATAACACTGCTGGAACTTTTACGAATACCGGTAACATGAACTTTGGTGATTTTGTTACCACTGTGAACACTTCGTCTATATTTAATGTGGATGGAGATTTTCAGAATATTACGAGTGGAGAAGCGACTTGGAACAATCAAGCAGGAGCTAGTACAACTTATGCAGGTAGTACTGCGAATGATCCTGATCTAGACATCGCGGCAAATAACAATGCTAATACATTTAATTACGATAGAGCTGGTGATCAGAGTATTTACGCTCCAACGGATGCTTATTGGCATTTAATCACAAGTCAAAGCGGGACGAAAACTTTGTTGGCAAACGCTGTTATAAATGGGGATCATACTCGGTCTGGTACTGCCGTGGTAGGCGCAAGCACTTTTGATATTGATATTAAAGGAAATTGGGTTGGAACATCTACAGGAGCATTTGTTCCAGGAACAGGGACGGTGACTTTTTCTGGAGGAGCTGCTCAAGCGATTTCAACAGCGGCTGGCTATGAGCAATTTTATGATTTGACTATTACCAATACTTCGGGAGGTACTACTTTTTCAAATGACGTAACGGTAGCGCATGACTTTACTTATAACAGTGCTACGGCTTTAACCCCAGGAACGAACAAGGTTACTTTTGATGGAGCTGTCGCTCAAGCCTTGAACGGAACAGGAGTTCCTGATTTTTATGATTTAACCTTAAATAATGTGATAGCTGCAGCAGTAACATTAGGGGCTAATATTAGAATTTCACATGATCTTACTACTACTACTACCTTAACTCATGGTGGTCAAACAGTAACATTGAACGGAGCCACACCGCAAACGATTAGTGGGGGAACGCCGCCAACTTTTCACACCTTAGTACAAGATGGTTCAGGAGGTACCACAGTGAACACGAATACTTCTATAGCTAGTCTATTAACTCTTACTGACGGCTTAATTACACCAGGAGGAGGAACGTTAAAAATATTGAACGGAGGATCTGCTTCTGCAGGGAGCGCTATAACATATGTAAACGGAGCCTTAATAAAAGTTGGTAATGTTCCTTTTACCTTTCCTGTAGGGAGTACTCGGTATGGGGCGATTTCAGTTTCAGGAATTGGAGGTGGTTCTGCAACAACAGAATTGACCGGGGAATATTTTGATGCAGGACCATCCAATAGTGGTTCATTAGAAGCGGGAATACATCACATTAGTAATTTGGAATATTGGGATGTTTCAAATGGAACTAGTGATGTAACTGCCGCAACAGTAACATTAAGTACTACGGCTGTCTCGGGAACTACAATTGTTCTTCCTGCTGTTGCTTCTGATTTGTTGGTTGTACATTATGAAAGTGGAGAGTGGAAAAATGTGGGGGTAGGAACATCAGGAACAGTAACTAGTTTTAGTCCCTTTGCTTATGGTTCAAGGCACGCGGCCATTACCTTGCCAGTAGAATTGTTATCCTTTTCAGGGTCTTGTACGGATGATGAAACTGTTTTTAAGTGGTCCACGGGAACCGAAATTAACAATGATTATTTTGAATTATTAGCTAGTCGTGATGGGGTGGCGTATGATAATGTAGGAGTGCTAGAAGGTGCAGGAAATTCAACAAGCTTGATCAATTATGAGTACTCTTGTGAAACCTGCCAGAATCAAGATTACTCGTATTATAAGATAAAACAAGTTGATTTTGACGATGTACATAAAATAAGTGATGCGATACATTTTCAATGTGAGCAAGCCAGGAGTTATGTCATGTATCCTGGAATAATTGACCAAGAAATTGCAGTATTATTTAATGGTTTTGAACATGAAAGAAATGATATCAACGTGCTAATTGTTGATCAGATGGGGAAAACGTTAATGAGCCGTGCAACGAGTAAGGCAAAAGAAACATTTCAAGTAGGATCCTTAAACATGAAGCCTGGAATGTATTATTTAGTGGTGCAGTCGGGTGACTACAAGTCGTCAAAGTATTTTATAAAGCTGTAGTTTTATTGATGTGACTTGAAATGGATGACCATGGATTTATTGGTTCATTAGTTTGGCTTCCTCATTCACTATAAATTCTGTTTCTAGGTACACTACTCCTGTAAAACTTTCAATTCGGACCTTCCAATTCCCCTTTTCCATTGGGAGTTTTCCTGATTTCGGCACCCAACATATTTGATAATGACTTTCATATGAAAAATTGTCTTTAGATACTTTATTTGAAGGAGAAGTCCAGAAGACGTTTACCAATTCATTTTTCCCGTATGCTATTCCTGAAGTTGACAAATATAAATGCTGCATTGGGTGTACCTCAGTTAAAGGTGTTAAGTTATTTCCGTCTTTTGCAGCTACGATAATCTTGTTGTGAGGGTGTTTGGGTTTTAATATAGGAGCACTTTTGTCCACTACAAAAGATTGAGCAAGAATTAATGTATTATCATCGTATACTTTTACTGACCAATTGCCTTCGGCTAATGGTTTGTCGTTGTCAGGGTGTGATACCCAAGATGTTATCCATCCTTTATCATATGTATTCACATGGCTGAGTTCTCTGTTTTGAGGGGTTGTCCATACGTATTTCAATTTTTTATTCACTTTGTAACTACCGCAGCAAGACCATGTGCTCACTTTTTGATTAGGATGTATGGTGTCTAAAGGGTGAATTTTATCATCTAAGTCTAGCCAGCCAACGAATAATTTTTCGGGTTGTCCTTTTGTTTTTGTCGGATATATTGTAGTTTGACTACCCGATACGATATCATAGTATTTTGTAAATTTTTTATTCCCATCATCTCCTCCATTCGATTTCAACAAAGCAATTTCTATTTTATCGTAGGTTGAAATTCCGTTACTTTTTTGAAGGTATTGTTTTAACAACAAGTTGCTTTGGGAATAATTTCTCCATGCGTCATAATTGAGAAACTCGACAGGTTCGTGGTCAAAAAAGTATGCTTTTGGAGTCCACAATTCTAGCAATGGATGGTCTTCAGTATTTAACTCTCCTTTGTCCGCATATGTCCTCAGTGCGTCAGTTGAAGCTAAATATTGCTGAGATAGAAATGCCGAAAAGGTTCTGATAGAAACATTTTCCTTCCCTAGGTGTTTTTGTACTTTTTTGTACCGCTCTTCCATTTTAGGTAAGTCAAAATGAAAAGGTGTTTCAGAACATATTAGCAATATGTCTGAGGTTCCTATTCCCCACACTGAAACATACTCGAATTGATCTAACACCGTCCGCATAATAAGCTTTAGGCTTTTGTCATCCATTTCGTACAAGCTAAACCATTGTGCCACGTATCCCCCTGGGCGTAATTTGGATTTGCAATCCTTAAAAAACTCTTTGGTAAATAAATTTCCAACTCCTGCTGACCACGGATTTGATGGCTGACTTATGATCACATCGTATTTGTACGGCGATAACCTTAAGGCAGAAACTCCATCATCCTTTATCAACTGTAACCTTTCATCGTCCAATGGTCTTTCGTTCACATGCTCAAAGTGAACAGAGGCGTCTATCACCTCAGGTGATATTTCAGCTACTTGTGCAAACTTTATATCGGGGTGAGTCATTACACTCCCAATAGTATGTCCAGCTCCGAAACCAATAACAAGGACAGTGTCTGGAGAGGGATGTAACAATATCGGAGTGTGACCTAATGAGCTTTGAGTTTGTAAATCTCCAACCGAGTTGGCATCGCCTTTCCCATTAGTAAATAAAAAGACTTCGCCTGATTTTTTTCCCACCACAATGGTTCCACTGATTCCTTCTTTGTAATAAAGAAGCTCAGTTTTGTCTCGTTCAGTTTTTTCTAAAAACTTTCTAAAATTTCGAGGAGCTTTTTTTCTGTTAATTTTCCGAGGTATTTCAGAAAGCATAATCGAGTTAGCCCATCTTTCCTGTTTTACATGTCCAATGTAATAACCTAATGATGAAGCCAGCAAGCAAACAAAAATGATTCGTCCAAACAATTTTAAACCTAACTTTCCAAAAATTACGATGCATGCAAGTGCACAGTTTAATACAATTGCTATGTCAACAGTGTGCTTAATTCCAACCAAAGGGATTAATATCATTCCTGCTGTTAGGGAGCCAATTACAGTACCAACTGTGTTGATTGCAAATACGTTCCCGACAGACTTACCACTATTATTTACATCTGTTACCACTAATTTACTAGCAACAGGTAAAGACATCCCCATAAAGATGGTTGGAACCACCATCAATAAAAAAACGTACAAGAATTGCACTTTTAAATAATTCCCATAGCCTCCTATTTCATTATTGATACCTACAGCGTGCCAAATGTAATAAGGTAATTTCTCATAAAAAGGGAGAGAAAGTAAAATTGAAATGACAATTCCAGCTTGACATAATCCTAAAAATAAATAAGCATTTTTAATTTTTGGCAATAAGTAATAAACCAGTAAACTTCCCAATGTAATTCCAGTTATGAATGCTGTTAAAATGATGGTGAAGGAGTACGTGGTGGAGCTTAGTATTGGAATTAAAAGTCTTAACCATGCTACTTCGTACATCATGGCACACAAGCCAGATACTCCAGCTATTAGCAGAACGATTTGATGTTGCCGTTTACTTATTGAAAATACGTCCTGGTTCTTGCGAGCTTGCTGTTTTATTGGTTTTTCGTCACTGTTATGGTTCAGTTTCAGAGCGATTACCAAAAAAACTATTCCCACCACAAAATCCATTGTAGCACCTAGGTAGGTGGTTATTGTAAGTCCAAACCTATCAAGAAAATAAAATCCTGCTAAAACACTTCCTATTACTGCACCTAAACTGTTTATGAAGTACAATACAGCAACATTTTTACCCACTTCTTCAATCCGTTCACTTAAACATTTTACCAGCACGGGAAGTGTTCCTCCCATGAGAATTGTTGGGATAATAATAGCAAAAGAACTTGCGAACACTTTTAAGAGTAACACAATTCCACTATCACTAGCCCATTCATTTGCCACCACTATTGAAATGAATAAGTGCTTTATTCCTTCAAAAATAGGCATGTAAAAAAAGCAGTACAATCCAATTAGGATTTCCAGCCAGGCAAATAGCATGAGTGGGTTTTTGCTTTCATCTGATTTTTTCCCCCACCACCAAGAACCAATTGCAAGTCCGCCCATAAAAGTAGCAAGTACCACTGCTTGCGCATAAGTGCTGTTTCCTAAAAAGTAGCTTAAATGTTTAAACCACGTAATTTGATAGATTAATGCTGCGACCCCAGAAAGAACAAAAAGCACGCAAATAAGAAGAAATTGAGTTTTTTTGCTGAGCATTAATGGATTAAAAACTGTTGGTTTGCGTGCTTGTAAAAGTAAAGATAACTAGGAATTTATCCCTAGGAATATATAATTAAAGGCTGTGGTAGTTAAAATTAATTAATACTGCTTTCAGAGCAACTCTTATCTTGAATCTTTCCGTAGTTTTGTGTCAGTATTTTAATTAAAATTATAAGCAATGAAAACAACAACAATTATATGGTCGGTGATAGGAGGATTAGCACTAATAGCATTGTATATTGGTATTTTTAAAGCTCCAGGAACATACAGTACTGCTGTGCTGCATCAAGAGGAAGTAGTAGAGTCGTGGGGAAATGTAGAGGTTACTTACCAAAGACGGGCTGATTTGATTCCAAATTTAGTGTCCACTGTAAAAGGTTATGCGGCTCATGAAAAGGATGTGTTGTTAGGAGTAACCGAAGCTAGGTCAAAAGTAGGTCAGGTTAACATTGATGCTTCAAACTTAAATGCAGCGAACATTAAAAAGTTTCAACAAGCGCAATCAGGATTAACACAAGCGTTATCAAAATTGATGGTAGTCATGGAAAGGTATCCGGATTTAAAAGCAAACCAAAACTTTTTACAACTTCAGGCACAATTGGAAGGGACTGAAAATAGGATAAGCGTTGCTCGTCAGCGTTATAATGGCACGGTAAAAACATACAATACTTTTATCAGAGGGTATTGGAAAAGAACGTACATAGGTTGGTTTGCAGAGGAAGGTGAGTTCGAGAAAAAGGGAGTGTTCAAAGCAGATAAGGGAGCTGAAACGGCACCGACAGTGACTTTTTAAAATCAAATTTTATGAAAGCTGAAAAAATATTCACTGCTGATGTAAAAGCTCTAATTGTGCAAGCAATTGAAAAGGCAGAATTGTCAACCTCTGGAGAGGTTCGATTGCATGTAGACGATTATTGTAAGGATGAAGTGCTTAATCGTGCTGCATTTATTTTTGAAAAGTTAGAAATGCATAAAACAGATTTGCGCAATGGTGTGCTGTTTTATGTGGCGGTGGTAGACAGAAAGTTTGCAATATTGGGAGATGTGGGAATCAACGAAAAAGTGGCGGATGATTTTTGGGATGGAGTAAAGGACGTTGTCCTTTCTGGTTTTAAAGAGGATAAACACGCTGAAGCACTTTCTGCTGGAATCATTAAAGCTGGTGAGCAATTAAAAGCTCATTTTCCTTACCAAGAAGACGATGTAAACGAATTGGATAACGAAATTTCTTTTGGTGATGATTAAAAAAATAGCCTTGTTGTTTGTGTTTACTTTTTCACTTGTAAGTTCAAGTGTGGGTAAGGATTGCTTTCCAGAAAAAAGTGACAGTAAATTAGTGTACGACGAGGTAGCTTTGCTAACCAATTCGGAATACAAAGAGCTGAATGATTATTTGATTAAGGTGAGTAACCAAACAAGTAATCAGATTGTGGTAGTCATTGTTGGTGATTTATGTGGGATGGACAAAGCCATGTATGCTACCGATTTAGGTCATGAATGGGGGGTTGGAAGGAAAGGCAAGGACAATGGGATTGTGATACTTGTAAAACCAACAGGAGGGAAAGGTCAGAGAAAAACCTTTATTGCTGTTGGTTATGGCTTAGAAGGTGTAATTCCTGATGCCACAGCAAAGCTCATTGTGGAAAATGAAATGATACCTCGTTTTAAGCAAGGGGATTTTTATGAAGGACTTAAGGCTTCGTTGAACGTCCTTGTTCCTTTAGCTGTAGGTGAGTTTAATTATGTTGCGTACGAAAAGAAATCAAAAAAACGTTCAGGTGGATTTCCTCCAATGATATTTATAATTATCGGAATTGTGATTTTATCCAAAGTGATGGGCGCTCGAAATTATGCTCAGCAAAATGGGATTAGTTTATGGTCGGCATTTTTTATGGGGAGCATGCTAGGAGGTAGTTTTGGAGGCAGTGGACGACGAGGTGGTTGGGATGATTTTTCTTCTGGAGGAGGTGGGTTTGGAGGCTTTGGAGGTGGCGGTTTTGGAGGTGGCGGAGCTGGGGGGAGCTGGTAGTTTCCTTATGAATGGCTTGTTAATTTGCTAATACCCTAACTATTCTTTAATTTCCTCGTACGTATTAGTAATGAGGGAAATCGGATTGTTTTTGATGTTGTTTTTTAGCTTGATTTTTCAAGGTAAATCACAGGATATCCATTTTACACAATGGATGCATGCCCCTCATACTTATAATCCCGCTGAAGTTGGAAATTTTAACGGAACGCATCGTTTTCATGCCAATCACAGGAATCAATGGTATTCGGTGACAGTTCCATTCAGAACTTATGCCATCATGGCGGATTCTAAAGCCCTAACTTCTAATGAAAATTTTGGATTAGGTACCAGTGTATTGTACGATGTGGAAGGGGATTCTAAATTTTCCACTACGGTATTTAACCTAGCAGCAAGCTACACACTTAAACTTCCTGGAGATTCGGTCGGAGAAATTAGCTTTGGTGTTCAACCGTCTATGACGCAAAAAAAATTGGATTTAACCAAGCTGAATTTTGATAACCAGTTTAATGGTAATTTCTTTGACCCTGACATTCCAATCAGTGAAAGCTTGCAGCGCCTGTCTAGGTGGTATTTTGATGTAGCGATTGGAGCACGAGGAAAAGTGATTTTGAATAACAGGAACGACTTTGAATTGGGGTTTTCAGCGTACAATTTACTTCAGCCTAAACAATCTTTTTTTGATGCAGTAGGAGTTCGTTTAGACCCTCGATTTAATGGTATTATAAAGTTTAATCATCAATTGAATAAAAAAGTACTTGTTCAGCCAGGTTTTTTAATGTCGAACCAGGGAACATTTTCCTCATACAACATTGGAGTAAACGTTTATTATGACATCAGCACTTCAAAATATTTAAAACAGAAAGTGTTTGGCGGTATCTATGGACGGACCCGTGATGCAGGTGACATCATT
>JBLIAZ010000105.1:0-8588 GCA_047631875.1 Saprospiraceae bacterium | reverse complement strand
GGTGCCGCAGCAGAATCCCCCGTTAATATGTTTCCCCAGTTACCTTGACAATCGACTAATAGATCCTTTTGGCCCAATTGTACTAGCGCATCACCAATAGAAGCATCTCCGTGCGGATGATACTTCATCGTATGACCAATGATATTTGCTACTTTATTGTAACGTCCATCATCTAAATCTTTCATCGAATGCATGATACGTCGCTGAACAGGTTTTAATCCGTCAAACAAAGCAGGTATCGCTCGTTCTAATATCACATAAGATGCATAATCTAAAAACCAATCCTCGTACATGCCAGAAACGGTAATTACATTTTGTAATTCACCATTTTCTAAGTTCTCTTCTTGCTCGTTATCTTCCAAAATCTGATGCTTATATAATTGGTACTAAAGGGAGGCTAGTTCTTCTGCTAAATCTTTCTCTATTCTAAGATTGTCAATGATAAACATTTGCCTCACGGGGGTGTTTTTACCCATATAAAACTCCAAGAGTTCTTTTAAGTTATTTTCTTTGGCAAGCAACACTGGTTCTAATCGAATGTTTTCACCAATGAATTCTTTAAACTCATCAGGAGATATTTCTCCAAGTCCCTTAAATCGAGTTATCTCAGGATTCTTCCCAACTTTCTGAATAGCTCTTTGTCGTTCTTCGTCGGAGTAACAATAGATAGTCTCTTTTTTGTTTCTAACCCTAAAAAGTGGGGTTTGTAAAATGTACAGGTGTCTTTGTTTTACTAAATCAGGGAAAAACTGCAAGAAAAAAGTCATCAGCAACAAACGTATGTGCATTCCATCCACATCGGCATCGGTAGCAATCACCACTTTGTTGTATCGTAAGTTTTCTAATCCGTCTTCAATGTTTAATGCCGCTTGAATTAAATTAAACTCTTCGTTTTCGTAAACTATTTTTTTACTTAATCCATAAGAGTTTAATGGCTTTCCTTTCAAACTGAAGACTGCTTGTGTGTTAACATTCCTAGATTTGGTAATAGATCCACTTGCCGAATCACCCTCGGTAATGAACAATGTAGAATCAACTATTCGATCATCTTTTTTGGTGTCGCTAAGGTGAATTCTACAATCTCTTAGTTTTTTGTTGTGAAGGTTAGCTTTTTTAGCTCTGTCTTTGGCTAGCTTTCTAATACCGCTTAATTCTTTTCGCTCTTTTTCTGATTGTTTTATTTTTTTCTCAAGTTCTTCAGCAACTTTAGGATTTCTGTGTAAAAAATTATCTAATTTTTCTTTTAAGAAATCAGATACAAAGGCACGCATGGATTTCCCATCGGGTTCAATTTCGTTCGACCCTAATTTTGTTTTTGTTTGAGATTCAAAAACAGGTTCCACCACTTTCACCGCAAGTGCAACTACAATAGAGCTTCTTATATCAACAGGTTCATAATTTTTACCATAAAAATCTTTGATAACTCTGGCTACTGCTTCCCTAAACGCTGTAAGGTGAGTACCCCCTTGGGTGGTGTGCTGACCATTAACAAACGAATAATACTCTTCGCCATAACTGCTACCATGGGTAAGAGCTAGTTCAATATCTTCATCTTCAATATGAATAATCGGATACAAAGGTTCTCCATTCATATTCTCTGTCAACAGATCTCTCAATCCGTTTTCAGAAGTCATTTTTTCACCATTAAAATAAAGGGATAACCCTCTATTTAAATAACAGTAATTCCAGAGTAAGTCTTCAATGTATTGAAAACGATAATGAAAATCTTTGAAAATTTCTTCGTCAGGAATAAACTCAACGTAGGTTCCGTTTCTATTACTATTATCCTGAAGTATCTCTGTCTCTTCGAGCAAAACACCTCGTTGAAAGGTTGCTGATTTTTTTTCTCCTTCTCTGTAAGATTCAACAATAAAATGACTTGACAAGGCATTGACTGCTTTTGTACCCACTCCGTTTAATCCCACCGATTTTTTAAAGGCCTTGCTGTCGTATTTTGCTCCTGTATTTATTTTAGAAACAACATCGACCACTTTGCCCAAAGGAATTCCACGACCAAAATCTCGTATAATTACTTTTTTATCTTTTACGGTAATGTCAATTCGTTTACCATTTCCCATGACAAATTCATCAACAGAATTGTCAATCACTTCTTTTATGAGAATGTAGATACCATCATCGGCTGTAGCGCCATCGCCCAATTTACCAATATACATGCCGGGTCTTAGCCTAATATGCTCCTTCCAATCTAGCGATCGTATATTGTCTTCCGTATAGCTATTTTCCGCGCTCATGTTACCCCCTCATTTAAGTGTTGAAAATAGCTATTTTCAAGAAGTACTATGGAGTGATATCATTTACTTTTTCAACAAAGTTTTCCACCTGATCACAAAAAAAAGGGTGAACATAAAGCTCACCCTTTCAATACCTTGTTTTATGTGTTTCTATTCCACTATCAATTTCTCAACAACTGAGCTATTTCCATTGGATACAGTAATCAAATAGATTCCTTTTTCAACAAACAACTCAAGTGTATTTGCACCTTGGGTCAATGCTTTGGTGACAATAACCTTCCCTGAAACATCGGTTAATATTAGTGTACTGCTGTTATTTTCGACAATGACATTCACAAGGTTATTTGCAGGATTTGGGTAAATAGTCACATTAAATCCTGGGGTACCGTATTCATTAATTCCAATTACCCAGTCCACAACAGCAGTCTCGGATGGAAGTGATATGCACGGGTCGTTTTTAGCAACTACATAATAAACGCCATCTACCGAAGGATCAAAAACTGTATCAGTAGTTGTGCCCATTAATGTGCCATCTTCTAAATACCAATCATACGATGTTGCTATCGCGTTTACATGCAAATTTTTGTTTAAAACAGAGACAGCAGGTCTTTCTGGAGTTTCATTAAAAACAATGATATAATCTATGGTATCTGACGGGCAATCGTCTACACTTTTATTAACAAATTGATAGATAACATCATCCGAAATTTCAAAGTCTTGATCTGCATCATACGTTTCTGAAAACGCATAATCAACAAATCTTTCCATGCTCGCAGCTTCAGAAATTTCAGCCGTAATGTTCAACACCTCTCCAATGCATGGTGTTCCGCTATTCACCACAATAGCAGGATTATTCGGTTTTACACCTTCTGTTATCACAATATCAGTTGAGGTGTTACTACATCCGTTTGATGATGCCGTTCCTGTTACATGATAACTAGCAGCATCTTTTACCCAGATAGCACTAGTTGTCGACATGTCAGCATCATTCCATTCAAAATCTCCAGCATCGGGCCAAACGACTGTCAATTGAACACTATCCCCTTCGCAAAAAATTGTACTTTCAGAAGAAATCGCAGGTTTAAATGGCAATTCTTCTTTTTCTATGAATACGTTTGTTGAATCGGGACAACCATTTAAATCTACTATGGCAACATAATAAATATCTTGTGTAATTGGTCCTGCCATATGATTATCATCAAAATCGTCTGTTGTGGCTAGACTTCCTGTAGGGCTCACTATTGACTTCTTCCACTCTATTGTACCTGCGGGGCTATAACCAGTCAGCGATAAGTTAGCAAACTCACCATCACATATCTTAGTTCCCTCAATAGATGAAATACTTCCAGTAGTCGCTGTCTCATTTACAGTAACATCTACTGAGTCAACACCAACACATCCAAATCCATCAACTATCATCAAAGCTAATTGATAGGTAGTTCCAAAATTTGTACTATTAAATATTGGGTTGGTAATAGTTGTATCACTCAAAGGATAGCTTGTATTATCTGTCCCATCCCAATCGATAGTTGCTCCAGTGTATGGAGTACCGTTTAAGTCGGTGGCATTAAATGCTACATCAAAATTTGAGCATACATCAACCAAACGAGCATTATTGCCATCTACATCAATTACCGGCACAGGATTGGGGTTTGCAGCAGTAGTGAATGACCATACCGCGCAACCTTCATTCGTTCCAAGGTCGTTGTATGGTTTTACTTGCCAGTAATATGTTTCTCCAGGAGTCAACACATCAGGAATATCAAATGAAGTAGCTGTTAATAAGTTTGTGTCTTTATGGAGGTATGCAATTGCTCCATTGCTAGTCCACAAAGAAAGGTTGTAACCTGCAGGGTCTTGCGCTGGTGTGGCGGCAGGAGCTGGGGCTTTAAAACTTAAGGTTGTTCCTTGATTGCACACGTCATTTAATGTATCTGAAGGAAAGGGTGTTGTTGCGCAAGGAGGTGACAAGCTTATTATACTACCTATAATGTTTACTGTGTAATCTTCTACTTGACCATACCCTAGAGGATTTCCTCCACATGACAACCCATCAGTAGGTGGCCCAAAAACTGGATCATATAATCTTACTCTCATTCTTGTCAAACCCTCAACAACATCAGCTGATGGGGATAATACCCCAAGAAAAACACCTGTTAATCCACCAGAAGGATCTAAAGCAAAAATCTCTCCAGGCTCGTCGAAGTTTTCATTTTGATTAAAATCAACGAAAACGTTACATGCTACTGTTTCTCCTATAAAACCTCCATAAGAAATCGAAATCAGGGGCGCGTTATATATATCAACATCAAATGTTATGTTAGTGAAATCTTCATATCCAGCTGTACAAGCAGATGCATTAGCACTCGCATCAACCTCCACTTCAGTAATCCAACTATTAGTAGCTCTAGCACAGTCTGGTCCACTAGCGGCACAGTATTGAGAGAAAACGTTGGTGGATAAACATAATATACCTAAGAATAGTAAATGTTTTTTCATAGTCACACAATTAAATAAATTATAATTAAAACAAATTCCACTCACAAAAGTAGTTAAATATATTATATATACACCATCATTACTGAACATCACAACACAGCATCTAATTGAATTTCAATAAAATAGATGTGCATATGAATAATTAATTCAGTTTCATTTACACTCCTAAATCGCCTCTATTTACTACACAAACTAAGCTTATCTATCTTTCAATTCCATGCTGTTTTCAATAGCATAGTTTAATTACCACTCTCTCAGTTGAAGAAATTGAAATTTGACAATTTGACTAATTTTATCGATGAATGAATTTGATAATGCTCTACTTAAGACTATTGTAATAGAAAATGACCTCATCTAACATCATACAAAAACGGCAGCCTAAATGCAGACTACCGTTTCAACTATTTAATTTTTTCTTATTCTACAATTATTCTTGTCATGGTCACCAAGTGTTGATTCGTTAAAACTTCCATAATATACACACCTGTAGTTATATTTAACTCAATACCCACTACTCCACTGTAATGTTCATTATGATAAACAACCTTACCATAGATATCTCTAATATTTATAGTTGATCTTGACAGTAGTTTAATATTAAAATTCCCACTATTTGGATTTGGAAAAACAACGATTTGCTCATTTTCATTAATAGATGTAATTCCATCATACAAATCTACTATCATCGTGTCTGATGGTTCTGACAAACAAGGTCCATTGCCTCCAACTACAAAGTAATTGCCGTTTTCAGCAGGTTCAAAAATGGAATCCGTTTCTGTGCTAACCAATGTTCCATCACCCAAATACCAATAATAAGTAGCTGCATTCCCAATTATTTGCAAGCTGTCATTTGACAAAATATTGACAATAGGTTTATTTGGCGCAGAACCAAAAACTACTGAATAGTCAACGGTATCAGAAATACAACCTTCTGATGTTTTATTAACAAATTGGTAGCTTACATCATTACGAATATTGTAATCAGTACTCGAATTATACGTACTACTTAACATTCCATTGACAAACCAGAATAAAGAGTCAGCTCCAGCAATATCAACATTTATTTGTATTGTATCTCCTTGACAAGGCAATCCAGATATTTCACTTACAATAGGATTATTTGGTAATTCGTTTTTAACTACAGCAGCTGGATCCGAGTCATTTGAACATCCGTTTACACCGATGCCCGTGGCGACATAGTTACCTGATTCTTTCACCCAAATACTTTGGGTTGTTGACTTTGCAGCATCATTCCATTCCATTGTACCAGGCCCTGGCCAAACGGTTTTTAACAATATACTGTCTCCATCACAAAAGCTCAGATCACTATTGGTAATAGCCGGTTTAAAAGGTAAATCTTCTTTTTCAATAAATACATTTGATGAATCTAAACAGCCATTCAAATCAACAATGGCAACATAATACACATCTTGTGTAATTGGTCCTGCCATATGATTATCATCAAAATCTCCTGTCGTAAACAAACTTCCTGTCGGGCTTACTGTTGAGTATTTCCAGTCTATTAAACCACCTGGACTATAACCTGTTAATAATAAATCCGCAAAGTTCCCTTCACATATTTTAGTCCCATTACTCGATGAAATGATCCCTGACGCTGCTGATGGTTTTACTAACACTGTTACAGTATCAACTCCTATACAGCCATATTGATCCGTTACCAGAAGAGCCAACTCATACGTTGTCCCAAATACTGTGCTATTGAAAATAGGTTCAGCAATAGTAGTGTCATTCAGTGGATAGCTGGTATTGTCTGTTCCATCCCAGTCATAGGTGGCACTTGTATATGGCGTGCTATTTGCGTCTGTCAATCCGAAAAGAGCATCTACTCCTGAACAAACGTCAACAGACCTACTCACATCTCCTTTAACGGCAATTACAGGTGCTGGATTTGCATCTGGTGCCGTTACAAAATACCAAACCGTGCAGTTTTTATTCGTATCACTATCATTATACGGACTAACCGACCAATACATAGTGTCTCCTGGGGTTAGTGTTTGAGGGATAATAAAAGTAGTATTAGCTGCTAAATTTGTGTCCTGTTCCAAGTAAACAATCGCACCGTTATCCGTCCATAACGACAACAGGTATCCTGTTGGATCCTTTAATGGATTGGTGTCTGCAGTAGGTGAATCAAAAGATAGTATTGTTCCGATATTACACAAGTTATCAGTAGTATCTTTTGGAGAAGGATTTAACGCACACGCAGGTGTAAAGTCTATAGGGCTAATAATGTTAACCAAATAATCTTCTACTTCCCCTTTATTGTTATTGCATGCAAACGTATTATCAAAATTTTGGTTAGGACCTATAAAATCAGCCTTTATCCTCATCCTTGTAATGCCAGACATTGCATCAACAGGAACATTAATTGCCACATACTCTTTGATAGAGGTAATGGGTGTTGCCAAAGAAGCTGTGTTTTTATATACAAATGCCGATTCTTCATTATCAAAAGTACCCGATTGATCAAAATCTACCCAAACTATATAGCCAAAAATATTTAAGTCACTTTGATATGAACCTGGCGCATTGGGTGTTATGTAAGTAACATAAGCCTGACCAGCATTCAAATCAAATGGTGCTAAATTTGAGTAATCAGAATACCCTACACAAACCGATGATGGGTTGTTTAATAGTGTTGCAGTAGTTTCATCTTGTATTTCAGTATTAATAATGAAATTCCCACAAGTCACCGCAGGTAAGCAATACTGAGCATAAAAATTAGTGGATAGTAATAAGAAAAAGAAACCTAACATGTTGGCTTTCTTAATCATTACAGTAATTTTTAATAAGTCAAAGAATCCTGATTTTTTCAGGCATAAAAAAACGGTAGCCATCAGTTGACTACCGTTTCAAAATTAGGCAATATTTCTTACTCTACAACTATTCTCTTTACAGACACCAAGTGCTTACTTGACAAAACTTCCATAAAATATACACCTGTACTTACATTTAGTTCAATTGACGTAATTCCTTTAGAGCTTGTATTACTATATACAACCTTACCATATATATCTCTAATATTTATGGTTGATCTTGACAATAGTTTAATGTTAAAAGTCCCACTATTTGGATTAGGAAAAACGACCATTTGCTCGTTTTCATCGATAGATGCAATTCCATTATACAAATCAACTATCACTGTATCAGATGGTTCAGATAAACAAGGACCATTACCTCCAACGACAAAATAACTTCCGTTTTCGGTAGGCTCAAAAATAGAATCTGTTTCGGTACTTACCAATGTCCCATCACCCAAATACCAATAATATGTTGTGGCATCACCAATTATTTGCAAGCTGTCATTTGACAAGATATTGACGATAGGTTTGCTTGGTGCAGAACCAAAGACTACTGAATAAGTTACCGTATCAGAAATACAACCTTCTGATGTTTTATTAACAAATTGGTAGCTTACGTCATTATTGATATTAAAATCAGTACTCGAATTATAAGTATTACTCACCTCTCCATTAATATACCAGAACAAAGAATCTGCTCCAGCAATATCAACATCTAATTGTATTGAATCTCCTTGACAAGGCGTTCCAGATATTTCACTTACAATAGGATTATTTGGGATGTCATTATTAACCACCGTAGCTGGTTCTGACGCATTGGAACATCCATTTAAACCAGTCCCTGTAACAATGTAATCGCCCGATTCCTTCACCCAAATACTTTGCGTTGTTGACATGGTCGCATCGTTCCACTCCAACGTGCCAAGATCTGGCCATACGGTGTTTAACAATATACTGTCTCCATCACAAAAGCTCAGATCACTATTAGTAATCACCGGTTTAAAAGGCAAATCTT
>JBLIAZ010000104.1:0-8620 GCA_047631875.1 Saprospiraceae bacterium | reverse complement strand
TCGTAAACAGTTTCTTGTATTCATCCTTGCCTGCCTTTAAGGAGGAGGATTTGAGCGTGGAAGAAAAAATGCATTTGTACAATGCGTTGGTTGGTTACTATTCTTTTATTCAAGATTCCAGAAGGGCCTACGATTACGCTCTTAAATGGGTGTCGTTGTTTGACAACAACCACGATTTAATTGAATCCAAATTGGAAATATACATCAAGTCCATTAACAACTTACTGAATGCACAGTATAAGTTAAGTAAGTATGAGGAGTTTATTCAGACTAGTTTAAAGTTTGAAAATATCAAGAATGACACGAGTTTGGTGTTCACAGAAAATATTAATTTTTTACTATTTAAATATTCGTCAAAACACATATTGGATAAGTACTTCATGTTGGGTGATTTTGACAAGGGAGTCGTTGAAGTAGAACAAATTATTGATCAATTTGAGCAATATGAAGACCGATTGAACGACCATTCGAAACTGGTATACTACTATAAGTTTGCGTGCATGTATTTTGGAGCTGACAAGCACAAACAAGCGGTACATTGGTTGAATAACATCATAAACGCAAGAGATGAGGACATCAGGAATGATATTTTATGTTTTGCTAGGATTTTGAACTTGATTTCTCATTATGAGTTGAAAAACGAGGACTTGGTAGATTATTACATTAAAAGCACCTACAGGTTCTTAGGTAAAAAAGATGATTTACACTACTACCAAAATAGGATTTTGAAATTTTTGAAAAGATTAAATGTAATTCATACAGGTGATGAGTTGGTTAACGCATACAAAGAGTTACGTGATCAACTGATACCACTTGAAACTAATCCCTATGAAAAAAGAGCCTTTGTGTATTTTGATATTATTTCTTGGCTCGAAAGCAAAATTGAAAAGCGCCAAGTGAAAGAAATAATCAAGGAAAAAGCAATGCGTAAAATTGCTAGTGCTACTGTGAAGAATGTGTGATGTGAGTAATCATAAAAGTGATCCGGGCTTACAATAGTTTGAATTATTATTCAGGAATTTAATGAAGCTTTTTGGTCAAAATTCCCGAACAGCTACGTGGTTTAAGTATATTTGCCACATGAAAGGAAAGGGGCCAATTGTCGTTGTGGTGTTCTCGCTGTTAATTGCGATATTCATGGCTTTTGTGTCCTTACTTCCAAATACGGTGGAATTGGAAACTAAGTACCATTATCAGAATTCAAAGGAGGAGATAATAAACTATTTATCCACTTCAGAAAACTGGAAAGACTGGCTTTTTTATGTTCCTAAAGACGAAATAAAATACATTCAAAATGGTCCTCAAGACGGTGAAGGAGCTGGATTCAAATGGTTCAGTCCAAAGGAAGGAGACGGAGTGATAGAAATTAAACACGTTCATGAAAACAGCATCACATATGAGTTAGTTACTGACAATGGTCGATTTCGAGAACGAGGAATTTTTTTAATGAAAGAAAATGAGGGAAAAACCACAGTGATTTGGCAAGATACTTTGGATGTATCTACCAATTTGTTCGCAAGGTGGGCAGCAAACAGCAATGCTTTCGCAAAACGGATAAACGAAAAAAACTTAAGTACTTTGGTTAAAATTGATTCTCTGTTAAACAACTAAAAGGAATCATTCAAATTAGTAAAGCGCATGCAAAAGATTGGTAAACAAATTCAAATTGAAAAGGACAAGGATAGCCTTAAAGTGGAAATTTTCCCAAACCCAGGGTCAAAGGATAAATTAATTTTGATTTTGTGGATAATTGGTTGGAGTTTGTGTGGGTTAGCTGTAATAGCTCAATTGTTGTTTTATTTGGATGCTTATGAAAGTAAGCAAATTGCTTTTTTACTCATTTATTTGTCGTTTTGGGGCTATTTGGAGTTCAAAGTGCTGTACGCATTCAGTTGGAATAAAAGAGGTAAGGAGTTGATTGAAATTATAGACGGTAAGTTCAGTTACACTAAATTGATGGGAAAAAGAGGTTTGCCTTTTGAATGCGAAAAAAACTTGTTGAGCAAGTTTGCATATGAAGAGAGCACTGAAAATGGAATTTGGAATGACATTAATCGTGCTGCGTGGATGGTGGCGGGAGAAGTAATTCAATACAAGACAGATGATAAGTTAAGAAGGCTAGGATTGAAGCTTCCTAAAAAGGATGCTGTGAAATTGGCTGAGTTACTGAATAAATACCTTGTAAAGTTACCGTGCTAGTCAATTTACACATAAGAAACTTTGCACTTATTGAAGACGCTAACATCGTGTTCAAAAAGGGTTTTTCGGTGATTACTGGTGAGACAGGATCTGGTAAATCCATTATGTTGGACGCATTAGGTTTGCTCCTTGGGAAAAGAGCTGACATTAATATATTAAGGAATTCCGATACGAAATGTGTGATTGAGGGAGAATTCAACATTGCAAACTACCAACTTGAATCTTTTTTTGAAGGGCATGACTTGGAGTTTGAACAATCAACTATTATTCGTCGAGAAATTGGAGCAAATGGCAAGTCGCGCGCTTTTATAAACGACAGTCCTGTGGTATTGTCCTTGCTTAAAAAGCTCGGTGAATTTTTGATTGATGTACATTCTCAAAATGCAAATGTCTTGCTAAATTCTACTGAGTTTTATTTTGACTTACTAGATGGTGTGGCTGGGACTTTAGGTAGGCGCGTTGAATATGTTGAAAGCTTTAAGACTTATCAACAAAAGAAAAAAGAGCTTGCTGAGAAAATAGCTCAAAGCGAAAGTTTAGTCCAGGAATTAGCGTTTAAACAGTTTCAATTAATTGAAATAGAAACTGCGCAAATTAAGCAAGGTGAACAGCTTGAGTTAGAACAGGAGTTGATCTTGTTGGGGAATGCTGAAGACATTAAGTCTAAGGTGGAGGATGTGAGTGGTTTGTTGCAATATTCACATGGTTCAATTTTAGAAAAAATTGTAAGTGTTCAACAAAGTTTAGAATCGCTGTCTAAATTAGGTGATGATTTTTCGAATATTTCCGACCGTGTGAAATCAGTAGCGATAGAATTGCAAGATGTTCAGGATACTATTCAAGATTTAAGCAGGGCCGTTGAGGTGAACCCTAGTAAATTACAAGAAGTAGATGATCGGCTTGGAACTTTATTTTCTTTAGTAAAAAAATTCAGCGTAGTAGATGCGGACGGTTTACTTGAAAAACAAACACAACTTCAAAAAGAGGTTCAGCTTGTGCTGGGATCTGATGAGGCATTAGAAACTTTAAAAGCGGATATTAAAGCGCAAGAAGAGCTATTACTGAAAGTTGCTGGAGATGTGAGTAAAAGAAGACGAGAGGCTGCTAATGTGCTTGAAGGAACCATTTTGAAGGATTTAAACTCCATGAGTATGAGCAATGCTAGGTTGGAAATCGAGCTGGATAGGGTGAGTTTAAATGCTTACGGATGTGACGAAATAGACTTCATGTTTAACGCCAACAAAGGAGGGGAGTTGCAACCACTTAGCAAGGTTGCAAGTGGCGGTGAGTTTTCACGTATCATGTTAAGTTTAAAGCGAATACTGAGTTCGAAAAAGAATTTGCCCACCATATTGTTTGATGAAATTGATACAGGTGTTTCTGGTGAAGTAGCTGATAAAATGGCTGTCATAATGAAAGCAATGTCAGCAGATATGCAAGTAATTTCAATTACACATTTACCCCAAATTGCATCAAAAGGAAACCATCATTTCAAGGTTATAAAAACTGATGTAGGCGAGATAACTCAATCCCAAATTGAGGTTTTGACTTCAGAGGGACGAATTCAAGAGGTCGCGCAAATGCTAAGTGGAAGCAACGTAACTCAAGCGGCTGTTAAAAATGCAAAGGAGCTTTTGAAATCTTAAATTAGAGTCCTATCTTACTCTTCTTCAAATGTCCTGATACCGAGTGATTCTAAAAAGGTTTTAACTGGATTCATAATGTTGTGTGTTGTATAAATACTTTAAAATCGAGACGATTGTTTACTGTCAAAAAAAACAAAATGTGCATTACATGTACATTTTTAACGAGTAGTCAACGGAAAATTTTCCAGATCCAAAAATAGCTGTCAGGACTAATAAAATTAATACACCCGTGGAAATGATTATTTGTGTTGAGTCTCCGAAACTTATGTTAGCAATGATTGCTGCAAGTAATATAGGTATTTGGGATATTGCAGCCATCCTACTGAGTAATCCAAAAAATAGCATTATTCCTCCCATGATGTGAGCTAAGCAAACGTAGTGAAACACTATCATTTCTGTTAGTCCGGCGTCAATAGGATGTAAGAATTGAACTAATAAATCGGTGTGTTGCATAAAGTGAACACCCTTATAAAATAGAAAAATACCTAGAACCCATCGGATAGCATGTGGTCCAAAAAAGCCAAATGAATTACCTATTTTATTAAACTTCGTAATTATGTTTTTCATAACGCAATGTTTTGATTTCTATATTAATATATAGAAAAAAGCAATGCGTGTCAAGGGGTGTGAAAATCAACAAAAATATGCAATTAACGACAGCTACGCATTTAAGCGAAGTCCACTGTTATGATTTAGTACCATTAGCTATAGCAATTGATATCTATGACCTTACATCCTATCAACCATGTCACAGCCTAACAGGCTCATGCCGTTTTTGATGGTCGTTCCTAGTTTTTCGCTTAATAGTAACCTCATTTGTTTTACCGCTTCATTTTCTTCATTCAAAATGGGTGAAGCTGCATAAAATTGACTGTAGTCTTTTGCTAGTTCGTAACAATAATTAGCAACGACAGCGGGGGAATAGTCCTTTGCGGCTAAAGCCAATACTTTAGGGTATTCATTCAATTTAAAAATCAATTGAATTTCTTTTTCGCTTAAATCAACATTTTTAATTTTTGACACATCAGCAGGCGCGTCATTTTTAGCAAGTATTGATTTTGTTCTCACGTAATTAAACAGAATGAAGGGTCCTGTATTACCATTAAAATCAATTGATTCTTCAGGATTAAAAATCATTCCTTTGCGAGGATCCACTTTTAATAAAAAATATTTCAAAGCAGACATCCCAACGTTGGTATTAATCTCTTTGATTTCGTCCGCAGTAAACCCTTCTGTTTTCCCTTTTTCTTCGGTGGCTTTTGTAGCAGTATCAACCATTTCTTGCATGATCTCGTCAGCATCAACAACAGTTCCTTCACGGGTTTTCATTCTTCCTGATGGGAGGTCAATCATGCCATAGGACAGGTGATACAATCCCTCGTAAAAATTGTAGCCGAGTTTTTTTAAAATAAGGAAAAGTACTTTAAAGTGATAATTTTGCTCATCGGCAACGGTGTATATCATCCCGTTAATTTTATAATCGTTGTATCTTTCTACAGCAGTTCCAATGTCTTGGGTCATGTATACCGATGTTCCGTCCTTTCTTAGTACAAGTTTCTCATCCAAGCCATCTGAAGTAAGGTCGCACCAAACGGAGCCATCTTCACGCTTGTGAAAAATACCTTTGTGAATTCCTTCTTCCACAATGTTTTTCCCCAATTTGTAAGTATCCGACTCATAATAAAGTTTGTCAAAATCGACACCCATGGTTTTGTACGTATGTTTAAACCCGTCGTAAACCCATGAGTTCATTTCTTTCCACAAAGCAACTACGTCTTTGTCGTTTTGCTCCCAAGCTCTTAGCATAGCACCTGCCTCTTTAAATAAAGGGGCTTCCTGCATAGCTTCCTCTTTGCTCATACCTTTGTCTGTTAGAACTTGCATTTCTAGCTTGTAATACTTGTCGAACATGACGTAGTAGTCACCTACAAAATGATCGCCTTTAATTCCTGTGCTTTCAGGTGTTGCCCCATTCGCATATTTTTGCCAAGCTAGCATGCTCTTACAGATGTGAACCCCTCTGTCGTTGATGATTTGTGTTTTAATCACCTTGTGGCCATTTGCTTTTAATATTTCAGCAACGGAATAGCCTAAAAAGTTATTTCGAAGGTGTCCTAAGTGTAAGGGCTTGTTAGAGTTAGGGGAGGAGTATTCCACCATGATGTTTTGCACATCGTCATTCTTGATGTTTTTGTCGTCGCTTAAATTAAGTAAGGTGTTTAACCATATCTCATCGTTTAAACTTAGATTCAAAAAGCCTTTGACCACGTTGTAACCTTTTACAAATCCAGAGTTGTTTGTCAAATTTTCACCTAATTCTTGTGCGGTGACTTCCGGTGATTTTTTACTTGTTCTTAGTAATGGAAATACAACAAACGTATATTCTCCTTCAAACTCTGCTTTCGTTTTTTGAATTTGAACAGCCTGTGAATTTACTTCTGCTCCATAGCAAGATTTTATTGACGTAATGAATTCGCTGACTAGTTGTTGTTCAATGTTCATGGTGAAAAATTTGTCACAAAATTAAATGTTTTCAGGCCAAGAAGGTTCTTTTTTGGTTTTTATTTCAAATAAACGTAACAAAGTGCATGAAAAAAGAGTAGATACTTAAAATAAGTCTGTCTTAAATTTGAAATTAAGGCAAAATAAAATAAATTTAAGTTATGAAATGCAGTGGCATTTATATGCTGCCAAAAAAAATGAAATGGCCAATAAACAAACCAAATATAAAAGTTTATCACTAGCTCGGAAATATGCGAAATCTTTGCATTTAAGTAGTAGATACGATTGGGTGATTTTGATAAATACTAAAGGTGCTTTACCGAAGGATGTACCCTCAAATCCAGATGAAATATATGACGATTGGAAAAATTGGAAGCATTTTTTAGGATTCAAAAATAAAGTTCGATTTTTGAGCTTTACTGAGGCGAGAAATTTTGTTAGGTCGTTGAAATTAAACGGATTAAAATCCTGGAAGGCTTATTGTAATTGGGATCCGAATGATGTAGGACTTAAGCCTGCTAATATTCCTAGTTCTCCTCATATTAATTACAAGGCAGACGGATGGAAAGGTTATTCTGATTTTCTGGGTTCTCAAAATTCTAGTTTCAACAGTAAAACTTTCAGGGAATTTTCATCAGCAAGAAAATATTGTAGGGCACTCGGATTAACCTCCAGTGGCCAATGGTTGGATTACTGCAAAGAAAAAATTGATGGTTTACTTGCGAAACCGGACGACATTCCGTCCAACATAGCAAGGCAGTATACAGACAAAGGGTTTGACGGTATGAATGATTTTTTGAACACCGCTTACCACAGAAAAATAGCGAGGACAGAGGCTAACAGGACTTTTGATGAGGCAAAGCGATTTGTGCACAGTTTGAAATTGAAAAACTTGATCCAATGGAACTTGTATATTAAAGGAGAATTGCCTCACAGAAAAAGAATGCCAAAAGACATTCCTACTAACCCCATGCTAGTGTACAAGGAGAATGGATGGGCTGGATATGGTGATTGGTTGGGGACGTACAACATCCCCCCTTTTCAAATGGAATTTAGAAATTTTGAAAGTGCAAGAAAATTCGTGAGGAAATTGGGACTAATCTCATCAACCGAATGGATTGCGTATTGCAAAGGAGATTACTCTAAATTACCAGAAAAGCCAGACGATATTCCGCATAGTGTAGCTCGGCATTATCAAGATACGGGTTGGCTAAGTTACAAGGATTTCTTAATGGATGAGAAAAAGCAAGAGACGTACAGCAAGTTTTTGCCGTACGAGGAAGCGAAAGCTTTTGTGAATAAGTTGCAGTTAAAAAATGTAATGCAATGGCAGCGGTATTTGAAAGGTCAATTCCCTGAATTGCCAAAGAAACCAAAGAATATTCCTAGCAACCCAACAAGTATTTATCAAGCGGATGGATGGATTGGAATGGGTGATTGGCTTGACAATGGTGCATTTCCATATGCTAACAAGGATTACATGTCTTTCAAGGAGGCTAAGAGTTTTGTGCGGTCGCTAGGTTTGGTGACCAGTCAGGAATGGGTGGCATATTGTCAAGGAGAAATGACAAATTTACCTGAGAAACCTATGGGGATTCCAGCTAACGTTGTAAAGCAGTACGAAAAAAAGGGGTGGAAAGGGTTTAAGGATTTTTTAGACACTAAAAAGAACCGTGGAATTTTAAAGGAGTCTCTTCCGTATGATGACGCCAGATCTATATCTAGGAGCTTAGGAATTAAGTCGGGGGAAGAATGGTTGGATTTTTGCAAAGGAAAATTAAAAAAGAAGTACGGAAGTAGGCCAAAGAATATTCCCGTTCATCCAGAAGTGGTATATTTACGTGACGGATGGAAAGGAATTAAAGATTGGTTGAAGATAAAGTAATGCCTTCCGTGTATTGAATCATGAAAAGACACGTAAAAAAGTTCTCAAAAAGTATATTTTTAAAATCTCTAAGTGCAGTAAAAAGTGTTGTGGTTACTATGTCACTGCTTATTGGCTTGGTGCTTGTTCCAAGTAGTATACTTGTAGGTCAAATCACAAAACGAGGGCCTCAAATACTTACTGAACAGCATTTGGACCCGAACAGCGCAATCAAGTGGCTCACCATGGAGCAGGCGTACAAAGCCAGTAGAACTTTAGATAAACCTATTTTTATTGATGTTTACACGAGTTGGTGTGGTTGGTGTAAACGAATGGATCAAACTACTTTTCGAGACCCTGTAGTGGCAAATTACATCAACACTAATTTTTATCCCGTTAAGTTTAATGC
>JBLIAZ010000103.1:0-8723 GCA_047631875.1 Saprospiraceae bacterium | reverse complement strand
AAATGCTGTAAGTAATTCCTCTTTTCATGATAATGGAAGTCATGGTGTAATCGTAGGAGGTAGCTCTATCAATAATACCTTTCAAAAAACAAGAGTTTACGGAAATAGTAATGATGCAAATGCAGGCGGAATTAACGACTATCAATTTGCTGGTATTTACATAAAAGGGGCTAATACTACAATAGATTCATGCTACGTATATGATAATAGGGGTAATGGGATTCTATTAAATGATAATGCTGGCACTGGTTTGGCGGCAAACTGCACTATTCGGAATAGCCTTGTAGGTATGAATCCTTCAGGCAATCTGGCAGGGAATGGTTGGAATGGTTTAATGGTTAGGTATTCAACTGGAGTTGTTATTGAAGATTGTATCGTTGTAGATAATGGTAAACTTCACACAGCTTTTCCTGACAGAATTTCGGGTATTCGTTTTCAAGATTTAACTGGAGGAACCATTCGAAATAATTTTATTGGAACTACTGCTGGTAAGTTAAATGGAGGAAATGATTTTGATGGCATAACATTACATACAAATGTCTCTTCTGTAACGATTACTGGAAACACAATTAATTTTAATGGATTAAGCAGCAGTATCGGTGCTGGAGGTGGAATTGCCTTGCGAATTAATTCTAATAACAACACCATCCAATCAAACTACATTGGTATGCATCCAGATTTAACTGATGCAGGAAATAATGATTACGGAATATCCGTGGAAGGTTGTTCTGGGAATATGATTGGTGGCGTTACTGCAAACTTAGGAAACAACATAGGCTACAGTAAAAATGCTGGGAATAAAGGTTGTGGAGTTTGGATATCTCAAGCTGGAGCAACTGCTAATGAGCTTTACAACAACAACATTTCATTTAATACTGGTGATGGTGTATTGATTGAAAATGGTGCAGCTGGTAACACAATTGGATCTATAACTGCAGGGAACATTATCAATAGTAATGTCATTGGTATTAATGTAAAAGACAACGGAGCAAGCCCAACTAATGTTAATTCATTACGAGGTAATTCTTTCTCATGTAATACAACTGAAGGAATCCAATTGTCTGATAACGGAAACAACCTTTATGGAGGTATTGGGGCTTCCAAAATAGTAACTACCAATGCTAGTGAAACAAGACCGACTTTTGTTTCTGGAACTGCTCCTGCAAATGCAGCTGTTGATATTTATAGTAGAGACATTGTTTGTGCAGTAGCATGTGATGATACTATTTCGCAAGGAGTAACATACGTCACCACTGTACCAGCAGATCCAACAGGCGCTTGGGAATTTGACTTTTCTGGCACTTCAATTACACAGGTAAATATTATTGTAATGGCAACTGATACAGCTGCAGGGGCAAATCCGCAAAACTCATCTGAATTTTCAGTTTGTGCTGTTACTTGCACTGCTCCGCAAAATGTGACCATCGCCGGGGATGACATTTGTGTTGGAGGGAGCGAAACTTTAGTTGCAAACTCAACGGGAATTAATCCTACGGGAACCTATCAATATTATTGGTATTTAGGTTCAGTAGCTTTAGCAAATGAAATTACGCCTAGAAATGCACCAAACGACAGCGACATTGTAGTGAGTACTGCTGGAACTTATATTGTAGTTGCTAGTGAAACTAAGGATTCTGCAGCATGTAGCAACACAAGTCCTGATTTTACTTTTAGGGTGAATGCTCTTCCTGTAGTCACTGTAAACAGCGAGACTGTTTGTTTTGGTGATGCTGCAACTTTTACTGCTACGAGTGACAGCACAGCTTCTGATTACTTATGGAGTGAGCAAGCTACAGGAACAGGTAATGTGAACGCTGCCAGTGGAAACACTGCGGGGAATTACACTGTACAAATAACCGACATCAATGAATGTATTGCATCAGCAACTGGAGTTTTGACTGTAAACCCTTTACCTACAATTAATTTTACTGATCCAACTCCATCTTTTTGTAGTGGAGGATCTGTTCAAGTAAATGTTAGTACTGACCCAGGTGTTACCATTGTATGGAGCCCTACAGGTGAAATCACAAACCAAATCACTGTCACTTCAGCTGGTGTACTTATAATCACGGCAACTGATGGTAGTCCTGCTGGCTGTATCTCAATTGATTCTATCACTGTAGTAGAGGACTTTTTACCTATAATCAACTTAGCTAAAGGAACATTTTGTAAAGGATCATCCATGACATTCGACGCAGGCAATGCAGGAAAGGACTTTGCATGGACTCCAGACAACCAAACTACTCAAACGATTACTGCATCAGTTCAAGGGACATACACAGTGGTAGTGACCGATCCAGTAACTGGCTGTTTTGATCAGTCCTCAGCATTTGCTGAAGAAAATCCTGATGCTGATCCAGAAATATCAATCAGTGGAAATGACAGCATCTGTTTTGCTCAAGGAGAAACGACTGAACTTACTGCTACTTTAACCGGAGGTTTAGACGGGAGACTAGAATGGAGCAATGGAATAACAGAAGATTTAATCACTACATATTCAGACACTGTCACAGTATGGGTAATGTACACTGATACTTTTAATTGTGCTGATGCTGATACCTTGCAAATTTACAATTACTGTGAACCTCGTCTCGACACACTACCAAACATTTTTATCCCTGGTGGATGTCCAACTTGTAATCCTACATTCACTCCAATTGGAAACCTCACTCCTGCGGATGTATTGTCAGGGCACATGGAAATATATGACAGGTGGGGATTATTAATGTACAAGACGAATGATCTAGTTCCTGAGTGGGACGGAAAATACAATGGAAGAGTAGTATCTTCCGGAGTGTACTTTTGGATTTGGCAATACACAGATGTATCTAGGACATACTATAACCTAAATGGATTTGTTGAAGTACTGAAAAAGAAGTAAGTCATAGCGCTTGTAAGTTTATTCTTGCATGCACTTGCTTACTTATAAAGCATAAAAAAAGAGCGACAAAATTGTCGCTCTTTTTTTATGCTTTATAAATAATGTTAGGCTATCAATTAATAAAAGACCTTAGTGAGGTCACCTACTATCACACTGTAAACTACTTTTTATAACAAACAGCCTTTACCGCTTCGATGATCCTACCCACATTTGGCATGGTAGCCTCTACTAAATTTGCAGCGTACGACATTGGTACATCACGGTAAGTAACTCTTTCAATAGGTGCGTCTAAATAATCGAACGCCTCCCTTTGAACCTTGTATGCAATTTCAGTTGAAATGGATGACAAAGGCCAAGCTTCCTCCACTACTACTAACCTGTTTGTCTTTTTGATAGACTCGATTATTGTAGGGTAATCAATTGGTCGAACAGTTCTTAAATCAATAATTTCAACATCAATTCCTTCCTTTGCTAATTCATTGGCTGCTTCTACCACTTTATGGTATACTTTTCCAAAAGTAGCAATTGTCACATCCTTTCCTTTTCTTTTAACTGCAGCAACCCCAATTGGTATTAAGTATTCTCCTTCAGGCACTTCACCTTTGTCGCCATACATTTGTTCACTTTCCATGAAAATTACTGGATCGTTGTCACGAATTGCACTTTTAAGTAATCCTTTAGCGTCATATGGTTCCGATGGAACTACTACTTTTAATCCGGGAGTGTTTGCGTACCAATTATCAAAAGCTTGTGAATGCTGAGCTCCTAATTGACCTGCCGCAGCAGTAGGACCTCTAAAAACGATTGGCGCACCAAATTGTCCACCACTCATTAATTTCATTTTTGCAGCATTGTTGATTATTTGATCAATAGCAACCAATGAAAAATTGAAAGTCATTAATTCAATAATTGGTCTTAATCCATTAGACGCAGCTCCTATTCCTATTCCTGTAAAACCCAATTCAGCAATTGGCGTATCAATGACACGTTTCTCACCAAATTCCTCTAGCATTCCTTGTGTTACTTTATACGCTCCGTTATATTCTGCTACTTCCTCTCCCATGATGAACACACTTTCGTCTGCTCTCATTTCCTCCTCCATTGCTTCTCTTAAAGCTTCTCTGAATTGAATAATCCTCATAGTTAATCGATTTTGAATTGAACAAAAATAAGAATTAAACTCAAACCAAATAGTATTTGTGGCAATTTAACGGCTGTTGATATTCAGTTTACTTAAAACATACAGTAAGGTTTCAGTTGGTTGCTACGACTGTCATTTTTATGAGACAAGAAAAAAAAATAAAAAGAAAAATAAACATTACTATAACTTTTTTTCAAACTCTTACGTTACGTAAATTAGAAGCTGAATACTCAAACCACATAGTATTTCGGTTTTGACTCGTTCTTTTCTCCTTTATCAGCGTTAAAAAAACAAACCGTAACTAGGCTATGCTTGATTTTTTCGCCTTGATAAAGAAAAAATGATCTTCGTCAAAATCCCCGAAAAACTATGTCATTTGAGTATATTAGCACAACAAAAAATTAAAACCCTTACTCATGAAAATACTCGTCTGCATCAGCAGTGTACCAGATACCACCACTAAAATTAATTTCACTGAAAATGACACACAGTTTAGTACACAAGGTGTGCAATTCATCATCAACCCTTACGATGAATTTGGTTTGACAAAAGCATTGCAATTAAAAGAATCGGGAGGCGGATCAGTAACAGTAATAAATGTTGGAACTGCGGAGAACGATCCAATCATCAGAAAAGCATTGGCCATTGGTGCTGACGACGCTGTCAGAATAGACACTACTCCTGTGGATGGAATTCATGTGGCAAATGAAATTGCCAACCATGCAAAAGACAAAGGCTATGATTTAATCATTGCCGGCCGTGAATCCATTGATTACAATGGAGGAATGGTTCCTCATTTACTAGGTGAACTGTTGAGTATCCCTTCAGTAAGTCCATGTGTTGGTTTTGCTATCAACGGCAACGATGCAGAAATGGAAACCTTGATTGACGGTGGTAAAGAAAGCATCAAAGCAAGCTTACCTCTAGTAATCGGTTCACAAAAAGGGCTTGTTCAAGAAAACGAATTACGTATTCCTAACATGAGAGGAATCATGATGTCAAGAAGTAAACCATTGACCGTCGAAGCGTCAACTACGAACGATTCGGGACAAAAGGTAATCAAACACGAACTTCCTGCAGCTAAAGAAGGATGCACCATGATTGACGCATCGGAGGTCGACAAACTTGTTGATTTGTTGCAAAACGAAGCAAAAGTAATTTAGCAAAAGGGCAAGGTTAAGTTAAGTTCATTTACAAACATTAAACTCAAAAAATCATGTCAATATTAGTATATATAGAAAACACAGAAGGAATTTTAAAAAAAGGCACATTAGAGGCAGTAAGTTACGCTGCTGAATTAGCCAAAGCAAGTGGAGCGTCTTTAGTTGGCGTTTCCATTGGTGAAATTTCTAACGACGAATTAAACAAAGTAGGTAACCACGGATTATCTGAAGTAATAAAATTAGCTGGAGACAAGGTTAATCACCAATCAGCTGCATCGCAATTGAATGAAATTGCAAGTAGCAAAGGTGTTTCTACCGTTGTACTAGCAAATTCATGGCAAGGAAAGGGTGTCGGACCAAGGTTAGCAGTAAAGATGGGTGCTGGATTGGTTACCGAAGCAGTGGAACTACCTACAGGGAAAGCAATTAAAAAGAAAGCATTTTCAGGAAAGGCATTCGTTAATGTGGAGATGACGAAGGACAAAAATGTGATAGCTGTTGCAGCAAACTCTTTTGGGTTAAAAGAAATCAGTTGTGAGGTAAGTATTACGGATGACGGAACAACTTCTTCAGATGACGGTTTACAACACATTTCTTACAACAGGGATACCAGTAAGTTGTCCTTGACTGACGCAGAAATTGTGGTTTCAGCAGGAAGAGGTTTAAAAGGTCCTGAAAACTGGGGAATGATTGAAGAGTTGGCTACAGTACTTGGCGCGGCTACAGCATGTTCCAAGCCAGTGTCTGATGCTGATTGGAGACCACATCATGAACATGTTGGTCAAACAGGAATCACTATTTCACCAAACTTGTATTTTGCCATTGGAATTTCTGGAGCAATACAACATTTAGCAGGAGTTAGTTCTTCCAAAAAAATTGTAGTAATCAACACGGATCCAGAAGCACCATTCTTTAAGGCAGCTGACTATGGAATAGTGGGTGATGCGTTTGAAGTGGTACCAAAATTAGTGGAGGCGATTAGGAAAGCGGTATAGGTCGTTTCAAAAAATCAATCGAAGACAAAATCACTTGACTCGTTTGTCCAGGAAGTGTGTCCCCATCGTACGGATGTGAGGAACCAAAAACATGGTCTCCATTTTCAACAAACAAAAAACTAGCTTTTTCAAGCCATGAAATTAGGTCTTCTGCTTCCTCTGATGGCACAACTTCGTCAGCAATACCTTGAATTACATGGGTTTGCTGAGTTATTTTTTTACACGCAGACTCAATGTTTAATAACTCTTTGTTAGCCTCAAAAACTTCCACAAAATTATAATACATCGGCATTTGTTGCTTGGTTCGACCATTTTCAACGTGAATCACTCCGTACTCTTTCCAGTGACTCATGACCTCAGGTGCAGGTTGCCTTGCTTCAAAATCACTCACCGCGGCCATCAATATTATCTTTTTAATTCGTTTCTCCGCAGCACAAAAAATAGCGACCATCCCTCCCCCTCTACTGTGTCCTATCATACTGATGTTGTTCACATCCAAGCTTGGAAGTAAATCATCGAAAGCTGACTTCCCAAAAATTAGTTGAGAGGAATCAAAAAATGCATCAAGCACCACTTCCATGTCTTCCATTTCCTTGATGAAATCATTTTCTCCAAACGCTTCCAAATCAGGAAAATCAATGGGATCGATAACAGTACCACCATTATGCGAATAATTAAACTTTAAAAAGGCAAATCCATTTTTAGCAAATTTCTCAGCCATTAAATTAAAATGCCCCCAATCTTTGAAACCTTTGAATCCATGACAAAAAATAACTATCGGTGTTTTTTTACCAAATGACATACTTAAGGGATACGTCAAATCAGCGACGACGTTCCTGTTCGATTTACCTTTCAATACAATTTTTTGAATTTTTTGCACCATACCTGTGCTAAAGTATAAACTTTAACATGATTTACACATTAACCATAAAATAATGCATGCACTTGAAGAGTAATTGATTAATTTCGCGTTCTAATTATTTGAAAGGATGAAAAAATTAAGTTATTTATTTCTTATTACATTAAGTGTATTTGCAATTTCATGTAAATGCTCTTCAGGACAATGTAAAGCTAAATGTAAAGCAAACATGGAAACAGCAGAATTAACAATAGACTCCACTACCACTGACCACCAAAAAACAAGTTATGGCTTTGGTACTATAATGGCAGCGGACATAGTGAAAAATGGATTTGACTCTATTGATGTTGAATACTTCGCAAAAGGACTGAAAGATGCATTAAACAAAGACAGTTTGTTGCTAACAGCAGAGGAAAGCACTCAACTGTTTCAGGTTTTTGCAAAATCTATCCAAGAAAAGAAGCAAGCTGAGGCTCAAAAAAATCAAGCTGGTGCATCCGCTGAAGGAACCGCTTTTTTAGCAGCAAACAAAAGCAAAGAAGGTGTAATAACTACAGCTTCCGGACTACAGTATAAAATACTTAAAGAAGGGACAGGCAATTTCCCAAAACCCACTGACAAAGTAAAAGTACATTATGAAGGAAAACTTTTAAATGGGCAAATATTTGACTCAAGTTTTGAAAGAGGACAACCTATCGATTTTGGTTTAAACCAAGTGATTCCAGGTTGGACTGAAGGAATGCAACACATCAATGAAGGTGGTGAAATTGAATTGTACGTACCGTATAATTTAGCTTACGGAGAAAGAGGTGCGGGAGCTTCAATACCTCCATTTGCCACTTTAATATTTAGAGTACAGCTTATTGCCATTACTCCAGGTGAGGCACACGGACCACATGATGGTCACAATCATTAATAATTAGTTATTATTGATTAACTACTGACTTATAAACTAAGTCGGTAAGTTAAGCACAAAAAAAGAGCGACTCAATAGTCGCTCTTTTTTTGTGCTTAACTCTTAGCTCTCTCCGCACTGGTCGCTAATTAAAGAAACGCAACAAGCATCCTGTACTTTCATTCAATAAAAATCTCGCATCAAATGATACGAGATTCTCTAGTCAAAGGTAACTGAGTTAGGTATGTACCAATTCGTTTATAAGTGAACAAATGACACCTCAGCTTCTCATAGTATCCATCTAGTTATCATATTATTAAACCGAACAACACAGATGGATAATTCTATTATATTTTCACTAGTCTTCCTAGCGATAAAGTTTTGTCATTTTTTAGTAGCATCACATAATTTCCCTCCTCGTAAGCACTCAAATCAATCATTATCCTGTCTGGTTGAATGCTCATGTTAGGCTTTATCATTTGCCCTTTAGAGTTGATGATAAATACCTCATCGCTATCAACTCTCCTATCAAACTCCATCACAAACCAACCTCTTGATGGTTCAGTTCGAATTAATTCAGTAAACATTGCCATGTCTCTTTTTAAAGAAGCTGGCAGCTTACAAACACCTGTCTTCACTAAAGGATATAACGTTTTCTCACCATTACACATGCAAGTCAAATCTTTAAAATAACCTTTATAACTAGTGGACTGAGACATGAACAAGCCATGCTCATTTCCAATTCCTTCAACCCAACTTCCGCCGTCAAAATTGATTCTTTTCCTATCA
>JBLIAZ010000102.1:0-8938 GCA_047631875.1 Saprospiraceae bacterium | reverse complement strand
AAACACAATGGTGTCGCCACCTACTTTTATCCTGATTTCGTAATCTCCTACTTCGGTCACTTTTATTTCAACTGGATTGTCTTTGTCTTTACCTTTAGACAAGTCCTCGTAGGTGTCATTTATGGATTGTTTGAGTAAAGCAAACACTTCTTTTGTTTGTGCAAAAACCTCTTTTTTGACTTTTAATTTTGTGTTAATTAACTCAATCACTTTGCTTCTTGTTTCCATACTTGAAAAAGTAAGGAATTATTGTAATTGAAACAAATTGAAGAGGAAATGAAAGCTGATTTTCTCGCAGATTAAATTCTAATACATCAACTAATTCACCCCATCACCCTCACAAACCATTACACTCCTGACAACTCTCCCGATTCACCAACTCCAAACAGAGCAAAGTCGTATTTGACCGGATCGTTTGGGTCGAGTAACCTTAGGTGAGTATCCAATTCGTTTAATGCTTTTAAGTCATTTTGTTTTCGAGTAATTAGCCCTAGTTTTCGGGCAACGGTTCCGCTATGAACATCTAAAGGGCAAGATAATCTCGCGGGAGATATACTTTTCCAAATTCCGAAATCTACCCCATTATTGTCTTTGCGACAAAGCCATCGTAACATCATGTTTAATCTTTTTGCCACTGACCCTTTCGCTGGATCACCTACGTGCTTTGTGGTCCTCCTTGGATGATCAATGGCAAAGAACTCTCGTTTAAATGCTGTGATACTGTTCAAGACCCCATCGCCTGAAACATTAGCAGCAAACACTTTTTCCATACCTCCGTGATTCCCATACATGTTTTTCAAGGATTTGATAAAAAAATCAAAATCAATCGCATTGAATGTCCTGTGGACAAAACCTTCAATAAGGTGTTTGTGAGAGTCATTGTAAGACATAACAAAATCATATGGGGAATTCCCAAGGATGTTCATCATTTTATCTGCATTTTTTAAAATCATGACACGCTTTCCCCAACTGATGGTCGCCGTTAAAAATGCAGATATCTCTATGTCTTCTTTTAGATCATACCGATGAGGAATGGAAACGGGGTCGTGTTCGATGAAGTCTGGACAATTGTATTGTATTACTTTTTCATTCAAAAAGTCTTTTATCTCGTCGCTCAGAAATAATGGTGTTTGCATCCTTTAAAGATAAAGCTCGGCCAGATAAATTCAATTACATTGTTTGCACAAAGTCTCAATTAGTGCATGAAATATCTTGATTAAATGATAAATTCGTCAAAACAAACCACTCATGAACAAATCCCTCCTCAAAGCCATTGGCCCAGGAATATTATTTGCTTCTACAGCCATAGGAGTATCGCACTTAGTTCAAAGCACGAGGGCTGGAGCTGAGTTTGGTTTCACTTTGGTTTGGGCAATTGTACTGTCCAACCTGTTCAAATTCCCATTTTTCCAATACGCTTCACGGTATGCAAATGCCACAGGAACAAGTATCATTGATGGTTATAAAAAAATGGGGACTTGGATGTTGTGGCTGTATTTCATCATCACTGTCTCCACCATGTTTTTTGTATGTAGTGCGGTTGGAGTGGTCACTTCCGGATTTATGGACAACTTGTTTGACATCACTGGAAGACTGAATGCACGAGGATTTCCAATGGCTAACCTAGTCACTCCTGGAATTCTCTTTTTCGGATGCACAATCATATTAATTTTAGGAAAATACAAGGTGCTGGACTCTTTAGTTAAAGTGATTGGCGCTGTGCTACTCATTTCAACCATCGCTGCTTTTACACTAGCTATTTTTAGTAAAAACAGCATTCCTGCTGAATCATATTACATTTTTGACACCTCAATATGGGACAATAAATACAAATTTGCTTTCATGATTGCTTTGATGGGCTGGATGCCGACAGCTTTGGACTTGTCCTCGTGGAGTAGCTTATGGATCGTAGAAAGAATAAAACAGACAAAGTACCACCCTACCTTAAAAGAAACACTGTTTGACTTTAATTTTGGCTACATCATTTCAGCAGTATTAGCCCTTTTCTTTGTTGCATTGGGTGCTTTTTTAATGCACGAAACAGGAGAGGAAGTATCGAAAAACCCTGTTGGATTTGGAAAACAAGTAATCAGAATGTATACCGAAGCTATTGGCTCTTGGAGTTTCATAGTGATAGCGGTTGCGGTATTCTCCATCATGTTTGGAACATTGATCGCAGTGCTTGATGGGTACGCGAGAAGTCTCAAACGAATCCTAGAGCTTTTAAAAAACAAGGAACATCAAAAAAAAGGGAGTTACATTGGTTCCATTCTAATACTTACTGTAGTGTCCTTTGCCATCATGTACCGCTACGTATATGGTCCTAACGCGAGCAAAGCTGGTTTCCGTGACTTAATTGACTTCACCACTACCTTTTCCTTTATGGTGGCGCCAATCATTGCGATTGTAAACTTCCGATTGATGAATAAGAAGTACATTGGTGAAGCAGCGGGACCACCTGCTTGGCTAAAAATATTAAGTTATTTGGGAATAGCATTTTTACTATGCTTCAGTATCTTAAAGATAATTACCTTAATTAGATAAGGAAACTTTTCGTTTCCTTGGTAAGATTTTACCTTCCATCCTGGCTTTTTTAACTGAGGCATTCAATTCAAAACCTATTAGCAAAACAAAGGAATTGATGTTAATCCAAAGCATGACGATTAAAATAGTTCCAATGGAACCATATATTTTATTATACTGATTCAGGTTATTCACATAGTAACTGAACAAGACCGAGGTGATAATCATAAGGATTGTTGCCAAACTTGACCCGGGCGAAAAAAACTGCCATGTTTTACGTTTTGCTGGGCCCAAGTAATATAAAAAGGAAATCGCAAAATAATACAGTAAAAATATACTTAACCAATCTGCCGCATAAACGAGATAGAGCTCAAGTCCTTTTGTCACATAACCTTCCAATAATAAATAACCTATAAACTGCCCCGAGAAAATCACGAGGGCAATGGCTGTAAGTAGCAATACTGTAAGTATTCCAAACAACCCTACAGCAATTAAACGCTGCTTAAAATAATTTCTCTTTTCATTGAACAATGCAGTATTGTTGAACTCGTCTGTTAGCGAAAAAATTCCGTTGGTCGCAAAAAGAAGTGCTAAAAAAAAGTTAAAAGACAGCAAACCACCTCTTTTTGTGGAAATTAAATCGACAATGGTATCGTGAGTAATCTCCTTGATTCCGGCGGGGAGCACCTCGTCCAGCTGCAACAATAATGTTTCTTGAAAACCGTCCACAGGAATGATTGGAATCAAAGTAAATAGAAATATAATTCCAGGGAAAATGGCTAAAAAAAAAGAAAATGAAACACTTGCCGCCCTCCTGCTCAAGGAACCATTAAAAAGTGCACTGGCTAAAAAACGCACCACGTAGTAAAGAGGAACTTTATCAAAGCCCAACATACTAAATCGTTTGGTTTTTTTTATAATGAAGGCAGCTGCCTTGTTCTTTTTTATTCTATCTTTTAGTTCAAAAAAGCTCAACATGCTTTTAGGCTAAGGTCTAAACTTTTCACTTGATGAGTGAGCGCTCCCACTGAAATATAATCGACCCCTGTTTCCGCATAAGCCGCGATGTCGTCCTCGGTAATTCCTCCTGAAGCCTCCGTTTCATATTTACCATCAATGATATTTACGGCTTCATTCATGTGGTCGATTGTGAAATTATCAAGCATGATACGACTTACTTGCCCAACGGTAAGAACCTCCTGCAACTCCTCTAAATTCCTAACCTCCACCTCTACTTTAAGATCTAAATTATTAGCTCTTAAATAGGCCGAGGTTTTTTCAATAGCTTGAGTAATCCCTCCTGCGTAATCAATGTGATTATCCTTAAGCATCACCATGTCGAACAATCCAAACCTGTGGTTCATTCCTCCGCCAATTTTGACAGCCTCTTTTTCCAACAATCTAAAATTTGGAGTGGTCTTTCGTGTGTCCAATAATTTGGCTTTGGTGTGCTTAATTTTTTGATTTAGAAAGTGGGTGTAAGTTGAAATACCGCTCATTCTCTGCATGCAGTTGAGCAGTATTCTTTCGCATGCTAAAATAGATTGTGCTTTACCTTTTACTTCAAAAGCCACATCGCCAACAGTAACAGGGTCACCGTCATAAATGTTTTTAATAAAAGTAACTTCCTGATCGTAATGATTAAAAATAAACTCTGCCACATCAACACCTGAAAGGATGCCTTCCTGCTTCACCAGCAGTTTTGCTCTCCCTATTTCATTTGTTGGGACACTAGCTAATGAACTGTGATCACCGTCCTGAATGTCTTCTTGAAATGCTCTTTCGATTAATTCTTTTAACGCGTCTTTATTCATCCTCAATCCTGAACTGATGGATTTCTTGAGCTGAGCCATTGCCTTTAAGAAGAAAATAAGTTCGGTACGTTGCTCCCTTGCTCACCAGATTCCCTATTTCAAACGCTGAACCATCCTTTGCATTCCCAACATGAACAGACTCATATCTTATCACAGGATGTTCTTTGAAAAACTTTTTTAATATTTGCTCAGCTTGAGTTTTACTGTACACAGACTCCTCATCCAAAATACTCAACTCAACACTCCAATGGAAATAACTGGACAAAGACTTAGCATCTCCTCTATTTAACGAAGCGGAGACATCACCACTGATGGTAGCAACTATAAGTAATAAGCATGTAATGAATAACTTCATCATAGTACCTCTTTTTCCTTCAAATAAGCAAATAGTAAGCCAAAAGTTGTTTGAATACTATACGCCTCCCACAGATAGCTTAATACAAATCCTCCTGTAATGCTGCTCTGTATTGTTTGATTTCTTCACGGTTGTACTTGTTGTCGGAATCTACAAGTAACTGGAACAAATAAAGTAATTGGTCTTCTGGCACTTCTAACTCAAGCGCATCCTCCCCTTCTTCTAGCTCCTCCTCTTCTTCCTCTTCTTCTTCAATTTCCAACTCAAATGTTTCTCCAGCGGCTAACTTTTCCTTTATGAACCTTAAGGTTTTTAAAACCAACGGATCCTCTATCTCTCTTGCGATTACTCTTAAATCATCAATTTGACCAGTGATTTTATCAACATCCACCTTTCCTTTTTCTAATCCCTTGATGATGGTAGCGTATAGTTTTTGAGCTTTATCGTTCTTCATTTTATTTTTTTATAAAGTTAGGTACTTATACTCAAACGACATAGCTTTTCTGTTTTTTAACTCGTTCCTTTTCCCTCTATCGACGTTGAAAAAATAAACCGTAACAAAGCTATGCTTGATTTTTTTTGCCTTGAGAAAGAAAAAATGCTCTTCGTCAAAAAACAGAAAAGCTATGTCGTTTGAGTATATTTGCAAAAATAATTAATTTCCTCCCAAAATTAATTATTTATGTCAATGAATTTTTTGATGTCGGTAGTTGTACCAAAAACAATGATGGTATCCGACTCGCGGATGACGGTTTCCGAATCAGGAACACCCATAATATGGTCTTCCTTTTTGATATCGCCACCGTCTTCAATCTCATATTCTCGTTTGATTGTAATTAGGTTCAGCCTGTATTTTGCTCTCAAACCAATGTCCTTAATTGAACGGTTTGCAATGTCTGTTGGAGGTTTAACCTCAGCTACTTCGTAGTCGTCAGGCAGCTGTAAAAATGAAACTATGTTAGGATTGATAAGTTGTTCAGCGATCAGCACTCCAATTTGTTTCTCAGGCTCAAGGATTTCCGTGATTCCCATTTTCAACAAAATAGATTTTTGCATTTCATCGTTTGCACGAGCAATTATTCTTTTTGTACCTATTTCTTGTAATTGAAAACAACACAGTAAAAGGGCTTCAAAATTCGCCCCTATAGCAACAACAGCTGCGTCAACGTCTTGTAAGTTTTGTCCTCGAAGAGCTTTAATGTCCGTAGCGTCCATTGTTATCGTCAAAGCAACCACATCTTCAATGTCCTCAAGTTTACTTTCCATGTTATCGATGGCAATTACTTCAGCATTTCTGTCTGACAAAATACGAGCAATTCCTTTCCCATACTTACCCATCCCGATGACTGCAAACTTTGATCCTTTCATGTTGTTATATTTTACTTAATCTTATCCAGTGCCTGACTTAAATCAGCTAATAAATCGTCAATGTCTTCCACCCCTACACTCAACCTAACGAGTGAATCAACTACACCTGTTTTTTCACGTTCCTCTTTTGGAATGGATGCGTGGGTCATTGATGCAGGATGTCCACACAATGATTCTACACCGCCTAATGACTCGGCTAGGTAAAAAATATTTGTGCTAGAAATTACTTTTTTCGCGTCCTCCAACTTATTTCCTGCTGTGGTAAAAGACAACATCCCACCAAAACCGTTCATTTGACTCTTTGCCACTTCATGATTTGGGTGATGTGCTAAACCAGGGTAATATACTTTATCCACTTTAGGGTGCTCTGTTAAAAATTGAGCCACTTTTCCTGCGTTTTCACAATGTCTTTGCATCCTTAAATGCAAAGTTTTTATCCCTCTCAACACCAAAAAGCAATCCTGAGGACCAGGAACAGCACCACATGAATTTTGATAAAACGCAAGGTCTTCGGCCATTTTATCGTCATTCAACACCAAGCCTCCCATGACCACATCACTGTGACCACTTAAATACTTTGTAATGGAATGCATCACTACATCAGCACCCAAATCCAGCGGGTTTTGCAAATAAGGAGAGGCAAAGGTGTTGTCCACAGCTAACAGTAAATTATATTCCTTGGCAATGGAAGCAACGCCTTTTATGTCAATGATGTTCATCATTGGATTAGTAGGAGTTTCCAACCAAATCATTTTGGTGGCATCCGTAATGTGTTTCTTTACATTTTCTGGATTATCAAACGATATGAAGGTAAATTTGATCCCGTAATTTTGAAAGACTTTGGTAAACAGTCTATACGAACCGCCGTACAAATCGTTTGACGAAATGATTTCGTCACCGGGTTTAAATAACTTCAGTAGGGTATCCATTGCTGCCAATCCACTGGAAAATACTAAACCATGTGTTCCGTTTTCTAATGAAGCCAGATTAGCCTCTAGCACCTTCCGTGTCGGGTTTTGAGTTCTTGAATACTCAAATCCCTTGTGAACACCTGGTTCACTTTGAACGTAAGTTGATGTTTGGTATATAGGAGTCATGATAGCTCCCGTGCTTTCATCTGGAGTTATACCTCCATGAATTGTTTTAGTCGCGAATTTCATAGGTATTGTAGTCGTTATTCTAGCTCTGCCTTTAGGGCTTTCTTTTTGAGGAAGTTTTTATTTAATTCTTTTATTGCATCTAAATACTCATCTCGTCTGCCATAATCTTCATGATCGGGCGAATCGTATCCCAACATTTTAGCTTGCTCCCTGAAATTTCTAATTTTACCTCGTAAATCTTTGTCTTTTTCGGTTGCCTTTTGAAGGTCTTTTTCAATGCGCGCTATTTTTTCCTCCTTAGTTCTTTCATTTTCTTCCCTCCTCATTTCATCCAACTCAATTTCCTCCATTTTCAATTGCAACAACTCAAACTCACTTTTTTTATCCGCTCCCTTTGAAACATAAGCTTTCTTTTTTCCAAATTTTGCGGTCACCATTAATTCATGTGTTCCAAAACTGTAATTAGCTAAATTTGTAGTAGTTAAATCATAAGAATAACCGAACGACATTTGATCATTAGGCGTGTTGAAACCAACGATAGCGGAAATGGCATCGTCCGTTCTGAATACCGTTCCTAACCAGATGAATTTTCTATAAATCAACCTTGCTCCCGCATCAACTTGCATGTCTGTCGGATAAGAGTACTTGACTAAAAAGGAAGGTTCTACATCAAAGTTATCGCCCAAATCAAAGGTGTATGCCCCATTTAGAAAATAATGGATTGTCAAAATTGAAGGTGACTTAATGCCGTTGTCCGAAAAAGAAATCCTACTTTGTATGAATTGCGGTGTGGAAAGACCCAAATAAAATTTATCCTTTTGACGCCAATATACTCCCCAACCAAAATCAGGTATCAAAGTGGTCAACCTCGAATTCGTAAGCACTTGATCTCCTGGATCAAAAACGGTCACTTTTGTCCCATCTACCTTATACTGCATAATGCCTCCGCTTAACCCCATGGAAACAGTTTGAAGCTCTGACACTTGAAAATGATAAGCATACGACAAGTACATTCCTGATTTGCTTGTTGGACCAGTTACATCGTTGTATAAAGAGCCTCCTAGCCCATACTTACCAGATTTCCCAGGTCCATGTACAGTCAATGCGTATGTCCTTGGAGCATCTTCAATCCCTACCCATTGGTACCTGTAGTTTGTAGATGCTACATAATAATCATTCATCCCCGTGTAGGCAGGGTTAATAATGTACTGATTTAGCATGTACTGAGAATACAAAGGACGCTGCTGAGCATTCGCTTTGATGGCGAACATCAATAACAAAAGTACTGATATTCTCATCCCAAATTTAGTCTTATAGTTATGTCTCTTTCTCAACTTCTAATTATCTAAAAATTGTAATTGGTCCCGTATACTTCGGTAAATCAGTTCCTAAATCGATTACAAAATAATATGTTCCAACCGGCAATGTTTTACCGTCAAATGTTCCGTCCCACCTGTCTTGGTATCCAACACTGTGAAACAACATTTGCCCCCATCTGTTGTAAATTTCCACAATTGCATCTGGGAAATTTTCAATGAATATTATAGGCCAAGTGTCATTTAATCCATCACCATTTGGAGAAACCCCATCAGGATACTCTATACTTTCAATGATGCTAATCAGCACAGAACTTGTGTCTTTACAACCATTGGCGTCTGTTACAGTCAAATAGTATCGCGTGCTCACAAGTGGTGAAACCGATGGTGTTGCATTTGTCGGGTCAGACAATCCTGTTGGGGGAGTCCAATCATATGTTCCTCCTGTCCCAGCACCGTCAC
>JBLIAZ010000101.1:0-9271 GCA_047631875.1 Saprospiraceae bacterium | reverse complement strand
TAAGTAGCACAACCATTGATGAAAAAATTTGGAGTAAGAACGAGCAATTGGCTTTTTGGATCAACGCTTACAACGCTTTTACTGTAAAATTGATTTTAAACAACTACCCTACTAAAAGCATCAACGACCTTACTAAGCCATGGGATGAAAAGTTTTTTTCAATTGGTGGAATTAAAATGAATTTAAATCATATTGAGCATAAAATATTGAGGGTCAAATTTAAGGAACCAAGAATTCATTTTGCTATTGTGTGTGCATCTTTTTCTTGTCCAAAATTATCCAACAAGGCATTTACAGCAAAAAATGTTCAAGTTCAATTAGCTACTTTAACCAAAGGTTTTGTGAACGATACAAAGAGGAACAAAATCACGGCAAATAAAATTGAAATCTCTGAAATATTCAATTGGTTCAAAGGTGACTTCACAAAAAAGGGTTCCTTAATCGAATTTTTGAACAAATATTCTAATGTTAAAATTAACGCCAAAGCAAAAGTTTCGCACCTTAAATACAACTGGTCTTTAAATGAATAACCCGAGTAAACACATTGCTATTATAGGAAATGGGATAGCAGGAATAACTTGCGCAAGGCATATTCGAAAGAGAGACGCTGATTGTACAATCACTGTGATTTCTGCTGAAACTGAATACTTTTTTTCAAGGACAGCCCTCATGTATGTATACATGGGGCACATGAAATTTGAACATACACAACCTTACGAAAATGGTTTTTGGGCGAAAAATAGGATTGATTTGGTATTTAAATTCGTGGAATCGGTTCAAACTGATTCGAGCGAATTACACTTATCGGACGGTAAAAAATTAAAATATGATGAGCTTGTACTGGCCACAGGTGCTAAACCCAACATGTTCGGTTGGAAAGGTCAAGATTTAAAAGGTGTGGGCGGCTTGTTCAGCTACCAAGACCTCCAAAACATGGAAACCTACACCAAGGAAATAAAACGAGGTGTTGTGGTAGGAGGTGGATTAATTGGAGTTGAAATGGCCGAAATGCTACATAGCCGAGGAATTGAAGTCACTTTTTTAGTTCGTGAACATTGTTTTTGGGAACACATATTACCAGATGGAGAATCAAGTCTCATCATGCGACACATGAAAGAGCATCATGTAGATTTAAGATTAAAGACCGAATTAGACGAAATTATAGGGGATGAAAATGGTAGGGTTAAAGCTGTCAGAACAAAATCTGGTGAAATCATTGAATGCGGATGGGTTGGATTAACTGCGGGTGTGAGTCCCAACGTGGCATTTTTAACTGATTCAAACATTGAACTTGGCAGAGGTGTGCTTGTTGATGCTGGTTTTAAAACTAACATTGACAACGTACATGCAATTGGTGATTGTGCTGAGTTTAAGATTGCTCCTAATGGAAGACCTAACATTGAACAAGTTTGGTATACCGGTAAGCTGATGGGTGAAACCTTAGCCAAAACTTTGACCGGAAGCCCCTCGCTTTATAACCCAGGGCACTGGTTTAACTCAGCAAAATTCTTTGACATTGAATACCAAACATACGGTGCAGTATATCCAAAACTACGCGAAAATGAAGCTGATTTTTATTGGGAACATTCCAAGGGGAAAATTTGTGTTCATTTGGTCTATAACAAAAACACGAGAGAATTTATAGGTATCAATACTTTTGGAATTAGGATGCGTCATGATGCCTTTAACCACTGGTTGAATGAAAAAGCAAGCATAGAACACATCATGGCACATTTAAAAGATGCAAATTTTGACCCTGAATTGTACAAGCAATACGAAGAAGAAATCATCGAGAAATTCAACAAGGAAAACGGAACCAACATTCAATTAAAACAAAAAAGTTGGAAGCGGCTGTTAAATTACATTTCAAGATAAACTACATGAAAATAATTCAAAACATAGCATTGATAGCGCTTTTGGGAGCTTTCGCATTGTTTAACGCAGTGTTGTTCATGGGTGGATTCACCGTGTCAGAAAATGACATGAAAGAATTCATCAAGGCCAAAGAAATCAAAAGTGAATATTTTGCAGAACACGCGAGTGAAGTGGCGGGTGAGTACAACAGCGCACTTGAACTTTCATCCAGTTTACTTGAAGTGGCACAATCATCCCACAATTATCACCGAGAAATCATTACAGCTCTTGAAAAAAAGGGAGCGGACAAAGAAGTAATCAATACTGAATGGGGAAAAGTAATTTGGCTAAAAGAAACCAAAAAGCATGGTAGCTTTGCCTATCCTTTAGTAAAAGCTACTGGTAGCGGGTTTGTAGTAGAAAATAAATTGATGTTGTTCTTATTGACTTTTGTATTAGGAGCCATTGGAGGATTGTTATACATCCTTCCTGCAATGGTCACTGAAGGTCCTGCAGGAATAAAAAACGATGGAATATTTCAGAACCAAGCCACCAACAAGGGTTGGATAGCATGGTTGGTGTTTTTGTATTTGGTCGGCTTTTACCTTGTCCTGTACTTCCTTCCAGATTTACTGGTGAACCTAACCTATGTTGTTGACCCTGTGAGCACATCACTTAATGGAGGTAGCGCTTCCCAATGGTTTTTGTACGGGTTGCTGTATTGTTTTTTCATGGTGGTTATGGGCATAAAAATGATCATAAAATACCGCCACAGTAAATACCAAATTGTGCGATCCTTGTCCGTAATATTTTTTCAAGTTGGATTTGCTTTTTTGATTCCGGAAATGCTTGTCAGGTTGAATTTACCCTGGTACGATTTTAAAAATGCTTGGCCACTTAACTACACTTTCTTTTTTGATTGGAATGTCAGTAATTTACTGGCAAACGGAAACATGGGAATGTTCATGTTGGTTTGGGGGATTGTTTTAACCTTGATCATTGTACCTGTGATGGTGTATTTTTTTGGAAAAAGATGGTACTGTTCATGGGTGTGCGGTTGTGGAGGATTGGCTGAGACTGTAGGTGACCCTTACCGTCAGCATTCGGACAAATCCACTAAAGCTTGGAAATTCGAAAGGTACATTATCCATTCAGTATTTTTGTTCGCTATAATCATGACCATTGGAACGCTCACACGCGGGCAAACTTTTCTAGGAATCCCAACAGAAGAACTCAGGTTTTGGTATGGCTTTGCTATTGGATCTATATTTTCAGGCGTAATTGGAACAGGATTTTACCCCATTTTTGGCAACAGGGTTTGGTGTCGGTTTGGATGTCCTCTTGCAGCGTACATGGGTATTATTCAACGTTATAAGTCGCGTTTTAGAATCACCACCAATGGAGCCCAATGTATTTCATGTGGGAATTGCTCCACTTATTGTGAACAAGGAATTGACGTGCGCGCTTACGCTCAAAAAGGTGAAAACATTGTGCGTGCAAGTTGTGTGGGTTGTGGGGTATGCTCCGAAGTTTGTCCCAGAGGAGTACTGAAATTGGAAAACGGACCTGAGGAAGGAAGGATCAGTGAAAATCCAATTAACATAGAAAAGAACAACATTACATTGAACAATTTATCCGAATAATGGGTTATCTCGAAATCACTTTTGTAGTTTTTATTGCCATGTTTGGAGCAAGTTTGTTATTCATCTCGGTGTACAGTGTGGCACAAATTCAACTGGTATTCAGGTACTTGAATTTCAAAAAAAGCAATGCGCCGATTTTTGACGAAAGCAATAGCCCAACGGTATGTATACAACTGCCTATTTACAACGAACTCTACGTTTCAAAAAGATTACTGAGCGCCATAACAAAAATTAAATACCCTTCGCATCGTCTTGAAATCCAAATATTAGACGATTCCACTGACGAAACCCAAGACATCTTGAAAAAAGAAGTGGCACACTACAAAAATTCAGGTGTGAACATTACGTACCTGCACAGGATTAATCGAGTAGGGTACAAAGCTGGTGCTTTAAAGGAAGGTTTAGCGGTTACAAAAGCTGAGTTCATAGCAATATTTGACGCTGATTTTGTTCCGTCGAAAAACTTTTTAATCGATACCATTGCACATTTTAAAAATGCCAAAGTGGGTATGGTGCAAACTTGCTGGGAGCACATCAATAAAAATTATTCCTTGCTTACAAAGTTGCAAGCCTTTGCCTTGGATGCTCATTTTTCGGTGGAACAAGTGGGGCGAAATGCTAAAAACAACTTCATCAATTTTAATGGAACTGCTGGCGTTTGGAGAAAATCCTGTATTCTGGATGCCGGAGACTGGAATGCCGACACCTTGACCGAGGACTTAGATTTAAGCTACAGGGCACAATTAAAAAACTGGAAATTTGTTTACTTAGAGGATGTTAAATCACCTGCAGAACTTCCACCTGTAATGAGCGCACTACGGTCTCAACAATACAGATGGACTAAGGGCGGAGCTGAAACAGCAAAAAAACACTTGTGGAATGTGTTAAAATCGGGGAAATCGTTTTCGGACAAATGGCATGGTTTCTTTCATTTGCTAAACAGTTCCATTTTTGTTTTCATCCTTGTAAGTGGTATAATCAGCATTCCATTGTTGTTTTTAAAACAGGGCTTTAAACAGTACGATCAATTGTTTCTATACTCCTCTTTCTTTTTGTTAAGTTTTGTGTCAATTAGTGCATTGTACGCGGTATCCAGCGTGCGAAAACACGAAACAAAAAAACAAGGGTGGTTGCATTTCCTCACTCATTTCCCCTTGTTTTTAAGTTTCTCCATGGGCTTGTCTTTTCACAATGCGAGTGCCGTACTAGAAGGCTATTTCGGAAGAAAAACACCCTTTGTTAGGACGCCAAAATTCAACATACAAAACAGCACCGACAGCTGGAAAAAAAACACTTACCTCAGCAAAGACATCAATATTTACAGCATATTTGAAGCCTTTTTGTTTTTGTATTTTTTAGTAGGTTTGATAGCGGCATTTGCTTTTAAAGATTTCAGTTTGTTCTTTTTTCATGTACTTTTATGTACTGGATTCGGAATGGTGTTTTATTACTCCACTAAACGATCAAAATAAACTCAAGCATGACATATTTAGAGGTAACAAAAGACGTATACAAAGAAGCAGCACTTACTCCTGATATCGGACTCTGTTGCACCACTACTCCCGTATGGCAGTTACCAGGATTGGACATTCCAAGCATCATGTTGCAAATGAACTATGGTTGTGGAAGCACTGTTCATCCTAGGGATTTGGTAGACAACCCAAGCATTTTATACGTAGGTGTTGGGGGAGGAATGGAATTATTGCAGTTTGCTTACTTCAGTCGAAAAAAAGGAGGTGTTGTAGGTGTGGATGTGGTGGATGAAATGCTTGAAGCAAGTAGGAAAAACTTTGAGGTAGCCGAAAAACAAAACCCCTGGTTTAAATCCGAATTTGTGGACTTAAAAAAAGGTGACGCGTTGAATTTACCGGTGGCTGACAACAGCATTGATGTAGCTGCTCAAAATTGTTTGTTCAACATATTTACGCACGAGGATTTAAAAAAGGCCATTGCTGAAATGTACAGGGTGTTAAAACCACATGGAAGGTTGGTATTGTCCGACCCTACTTGCGAGGATACGATGCCGGAAAATTTAAAAAACGACGACAGGCTACGCGCACTTTGTTTAAGCGGAGCTTTACCTTTAAAAGAATACGTCAAGATGCTTACCGACGCTGGATTTGGAACGATCGAAATCAGAGCTAAAAGACCATATAGGATGTTATCACCAAACCTATATGACGTACAAGAAAACATCATGATAGAAAGTGTGGAGGTATGTGCCATCAAGGATCCAATGCCTGAGGATGGACCTTGTGTATTCACTGGGAAAACTGCTATTTATTATGGAAACGAGGATCTGTTTGATGACAAGAAGGGTCATGTGCTCTTGCAGAATCAACCGATAGCGGTGTGTGATAAAACAGCTGGAGATTTAGCCGCTTTGAAAATGGACCACATACACATTAGCGATAGCACTTGGTTTTACGATGGTGGTGGGTGTTGTTAGGTTTGATGCTTTGGCACAATCTGAAATGGCATTAATTACTACAGTCTTCTTTTACAAGAAGCAAACTCACTTCCCTCGGTCGATCAAATAGTTTGCTACCTTTCACTAATCACAAGAATTATTTTCTACCGATTCCATCTGACCCCTAATGGTAATCCCTCACTATTTGATTTGAATATCGGTCTAACCAAAGCCCGATATCATCTTTTCTATTCGAAAAACTATATCTTTATTGCAAATACAAACGCATTATGTCAGGTAAGTATTCCATAGGTCAAATAAGGACAATATTTCTTTGCTGTAGTTTGATTTCAATTTTCCTAGTTAGTTGCAACATTGGCAAAAATACGACCAACCAACTTGTTAGTTTTCCTTTATTAGAATTCACTATTGATTCGAATTCGGACACCACCATATTTGGAAAGCAAAACACCAGGTTATTCATCGAAAAAGAAACTTTTGAATTTGAAGATGGAAGCGCAGTTCTTGGAAGCATTAAAATTAACCTTCAAGAATTTTATAAAAAATCAGACATTATCCTAGCAAGTCTCTCCACGGAATCGGACAACAAACTACTCGAAACTGGAGGCATGTTAAACATCACGGCAACATCTGATGGGCGAACAGTCAAAATAAAAAGTGACAAAAGGATTGTTGTTCATTTCCCTAAGCAAAAATACAATTACTCAAAAATGAACCTGTTTTTTGCAGATCAAAACTCCTCTACAGATACTTCAGTAACAAACTGGAACATTGATACTGTTAACCTTGTCAAAAAAACATTAAAAATTGGTTCCTATGCATGGTATCATCCTTCATGGACTGACAGTACATCATATACTTTCACACCAAAACAATTCGTTGATACAGGATATTACTGGAACAAATTAGACTTATACCTTAACTCTTGTAACTTCTCCGTTGGCGTGCAAAAAGAAATAGAATCTAATTTAAACAAGACCCGGTATTCCACTCTTCCGTTGTGGAATGACTATGGAATTGAGTGTGAAATGTCAATTGACACGAATGGTTTCATCAAAAACCCAAAAGTTAATTCCACAGTTACTCAATCGACAAAAACAGAAATACTAAAATTCTTAATAAACCTGCCTCAATTAGAGCCAGGCAAAAACAACAAAGGAGAAATAATTGAAAGGAATGGTCTTTTATTTATCCAGGGAGGAAATATCATTCCATTGTACAAAACAAAAGAAGCATATTTAAAATCATTTGATTCAAAATATTCCCAGTATGAGCAAACACCAATCAAATCAATTGATGATGCTGAATTAGAATATTACATATTTAGCGTCGCAAAATTAGGTTGGATTAACTGCGATCGTTTCATAAATTCTGAAGAAACCATGGATTTCATTGTAAATACAGCAATGGATAAAAACACCAAAATCAAAATGGTATTTAAAGATATTGATGGTGTGTTAGAAGCAAAAATTCGAGATGATAAATATGTATTCTCCAACGTCCCACTTAATCGAAAAGTTACGATAATAGGGATTAAAAATTCGAATGGTCATTTTCAATCGGCTTTTAAAGAATTAAGTATCTCTACTTCTCCTTTACATGAATTAAGTTTTGGAGAAACTACTTTGAATGATTTAAAAGAAAATCTAGAAGGACTCAATTAAGATGGAATACAGTGAGAAATTTTTAAAATACAAGGGTCGGGTTGTTTTTGGTAAGCAGGCGATGCCTTATTTTGATAGGCATCCTAAGGAATACACGAGCAATGAGGCTTGTTTTATTTTTGTGAATCAGGGTGAGGTGTCGGTTCGGTCTCAGCATCAATACATGGATTTAAACAAGAATACAGCAATGTTAGCCAAATGTTTGAATTACTTTTTTGAAACAGATGGCGAGCAAAAAAAATGCGGTGATGGCCTAGAGGTCATTGCTGTGATCATATACCCTGAGTTAGTCGAGGAAATTTTCGAATTCAATTTATCCTCTTCAAATTATTCGCTAGGTTATAACTTTAAGAAACTAAACACCGATTCCTTACTCGCAAATTTTAAAGAAAGCATCAATATTCTTATTGACAATCCTGAACTTGCCGACGAAAATATGATCAGGACAAAATTAAAAGAATTCATACTGCTGATTGCGAAATCGGAAAATGCACCGTCTGAGTTGGACTTTTTAGCTGGATTGTTTGATCCTGTTGAGGTGGAATTTAAATCTACTATTCGACATAACTTGTATGCAAATTTGTCCATGGAGGAATTGGCCAGACTTTGCCATTTAAGCCTGTCTTCCTTTAAAAGAAAGTTCAACGATACTTTCCTTGTTAGCCCCAAAAAGTACATCAATCAAAAGAAAATTGAAAAGGCTGCAAACCTTTTGAAACAGAAAAATTTAAGGATTTCTGATGTCGCATACGAAGTTGGGTTCGATTCTTTGGCTACTTTCAACCGAAATTTTAATGCTTTTTTTGACAAATCACCGTCTGAGTTTAGGCTGCACTTAAAGGATTAAGGTTAAAAGAAGACTTGCAAATTATGTGTTTTCTGATGTGGAAAAATCATTAAATTCATTACCTTAAATTCCATGTTTAATAACAAACCTTATTTAATGAACTTTTTGATAAAAAAGGCTTTCCTGTTATTTACCGCTATCATTTTTACTAATGCTGCTTTTTCCCAAACGTCAAGTGAGCTAATTGATGCCGTCAAATTAGATTCCTTGGTGAAAACTGTAAGGGAATTTTCGGGAGAGGACAGTTGTTTGGTTACTGGAAGTAAGGTGAGGATTTTGAATAGGGTGAGTAGTTCTGGAAATGATTTGGCTGCAGATTATTTGGTGGAGCGGTTGGATTCCATTGAGGGAATATCGGTGGTCAGTGACGTTTATTCGGCTGGTGGCAGAAATGTTTATGGAACCCAGTTGGGGAGTGTCTATCTTGACAGTGTTGTGATCATTGGTTGTCATTATGATGCGGTAGCAGACTATTGTGCTGACGACAATGCTAGTGGGGTTGGAATACTATTAGAAGCTGCTAGGATATTGTCGCAGTATCAGTTCAAAAGAACGATTGTTTATGCTTTTTGGGATGAGGAGGAAGTTGGGTTGTTGGGGTCTAAACATCACGCGTTACAAGTTAGCAATGGCAGTGATAAAATTGTAGCCGTGTTGAACATTGACATGGCTGGTTATGATGCTAACGATGATGGGATTTTTGACATTGATTTAAACACGAATGCTGGGTCGGTAAAAATGAAAGATGATCTTGTGGGAATTAACAATACTAATGGTTTAAACATTACGCCGATGGTTGTACAGCCTGGTACTTTTGACACCGACCATGCAT
>JBLIAZ010000100.1:0-9392 GCA_047631875.1 Saprospiraceae bacterium | reverse complement strand
CAGTAGGTTTTGGATTTAAAGTTACATTGATTGTGTCAATAGTCTCGCATCCCGCTGCGTTGGTCACTTTTAAAATATAGTCGTTTGATCCTGTTGTGGAAGCAGTGAAAGTTTGGGTGTTGTTGGCCGGTGTTTCTTGCCATTCATAGGTAGCATGACCCGCTCCCCCATCCATTACGTAGCTTGTTCCACATATTACGGTGTCATTTCCTAAATCTAAAGCTAAAACTGGGCTGTCTTTTACATAAACACTGTCTGTGTCACTGCAGCCAAGTACTGTTAATATCACCCAATAATCCCCTTGTGAATTAGCACTTAAACTCAAACCCGTGCTCCCATCGTTCCATTCGTAAGTTCCTATCCAAATTGAGGCATTCAAGACTACGGGATAGTCATTTGTACATGCCACAATAGTATCAGATGGAGTTATGCCAGCTACAGGCTGAACGTTCACGATTACTTGTATAGTGTCGTACCCTTTGCATCCTGAAGCACTGGTTACTTCAACAAAATAGGAACCCGTAGTCGAGACAGTAATTGTATGGCTATTGGCTCCTGTATTCCATGAATAAGTACTTCCGACGTTTCCAGCATAAAGTAAGACAGTGTTTCCATCACAAATTGTAGTGTCGTTGCCAAGGCTTACGGTTAAACCATTTGCTTGAGTGACGACTAAGGTATCGTATCCTTTGCACCCGGAAGCACTCGTGACTTCAACAAAATATATTCCGGCAGCTGAAGCGGTAATGGTTTTGGTGCTCGCGCCTGAGCTCCATAAATAAGTGCTTCCTGCATTTCCTGCATCCAAGGGCAGGTTAACTGGGCCACAAAAAGCACTGTCAGGCCCTAAGGCTACAGTCAATGAGCCACTGGTTCCAACTATTATAGTGTCAGATGCAGCACAGCCCGTTGGGTTGGTTACTTCGACAAAGTAAGTTCCAGCGCCAGCGGTGCTGATGGTTTGCGTGGTTGCTCCTGTGTTCCATAAATAGGTACTTCCTGCATTGCCTGCATCAAGGATGATGTTCTGGGCACCACAAACGTTGGTGTCGTTCCCTAAATCAACAGTGGGTGCAGGTTCTATTGTTAAGTTGAAAGTATCTTTGATTTCGTCATTACAATCATCTGTTAACGTAAGTACATATTCAGTAGTTACTGATGGACTAAATGTGGCGTGTGGAGCTGTTATACTTGTACTCACTATTCCTGAAATAGGGCTCCAAGAGTTGATAGAATAATTGCTTCCCAGGGTAGGTAAGGTAACAGTAGCTGTTCCTCCTAGGCAAATAGATTGGTCCTGTAAGTCATATAAATTTGTAGCATCAACGCAAACTTGATGATGGCTGAATTTATCACCTGTGGCAGATGAAAAGCCCCAATAAACATCACTAATTCCTCCGAAAATATCTTGAATCATGTCTCCTGAGTAAGACAAGATTTCTTGACAATCGATGTCTACTGTGAATTTTTGTGCTACGGCATCCCATTCAAACCTGTAGTTGTACCAGTTACCATCTGTCACGTCAGCATTTCCTGCTTTTATTCCAACTGGTCCATCAAGAGGAGGGAATGTAATGTGATCGGGTTCGCCATTTTGAACAATAGCAGCATGCTGAAAAGCAGGATCCCAACCGTTTTTGTAAGTGTCGAATTCTACTACTAAAGCTGGACTAATTCCACCTACTCCGAGAGCAGCTCCAGGATTCCCTACTGTAGAACTGATTGGCTGAAGGGCAAAGGCAATTCCGTCGGCACCTGCTGGTTCCCACCAGTTTTTACTCCCGAAATTAAACTTACCGGTCACTACAAAAGAATTGTTCAACGACACTTTGCTTGGTGACCAAATCGAACCTAGTTTGCCTTTAGCATTTGGAGTCAATTCATAGCATCCTCCACCATTGTCACTAGCGTCACCATTAATTGCGAACAATTGAGATTGAGATAGGGTGGGGGTAAACAGCATTACCACCATGACAGCAGCCGTTATGCTGCGTTTAGAGTATCGTCGGGCAATATTTTTTACTGAGTAGGTCAAAAGTTAATTTAAAAAGGGAGTTTAAAAAAACAGCCTTGTGAATATACACATTAACTATAACAAAGACAAACTCAAATAGTTACGAGCAGTGTTGTTTTTATTACCTTTACTTTGAGGGCAATTTTTATTCATGATTAAATGAAACGAAAACAAAACGACATAAAACTTGGGGATGCGTTGGCGGAGCTGATGGATACTTATAAGTTAAGTGCTAAGCTTAATCAAATTAAAGTAGTAGAGGCTTGGCCAAAGGTTTTGGGAAAAGTTATAGGAAATCATACCGAAAAAATTTGGGTGAAAAATGCTCAGTTATTTGTGAAATTAGATTCAGCTGCGTTAAAAAATGAGCTGATGTACTCAAAATCAAAAATCATTGATTCTTTGAATGAGTTTGTGGGTGCTGTTGTAGTGAATGAGTTGGTGTTTATATAGCGGGTAGCTCATTACGAACTAGGGCTGTGCGTTGTCGTCTTTTTTTTCGTTTTCAACGTAAGTGTAGTAAAAGCGTATTTTTTCACTTGCTTTTGGATGGTCCGTGTTGTTTTGAGGATTAATTTCAAATTCTGATTCAAGACTAATCTGGTCTTCTGTTTTCCAGTAATCAGAACCAAATAAAGCCTCGTTCCTGAAATTTTCATCTGTTAAAGGGTGCTCTTGAGCTTTAGGAATGTATTTCCTGTAAAATAAGGCAAGAATAATTCCCCACAACAAACTGGTTAAATGTCCTTCCCACGACACATGTTCATCGATAGGAAAAATTCCCCAAATCATACTTCCGTAAAGAAAAATGGTCAACATGCTGATGGCCAATAAGTTTTTATTTCGACTCAATATGCCTCCAAGTAATACAAAAGCAAAAAGGCCATAAACTAAACCGCTTGCTCCAATGTGATTTCCTGCTCGACCAAAACACCAAAGCCATGTTCCTCCACCAATGAACAGCCAAAAGAACACCCTATATGGTAAGTTTTTGTAAAAGAAGAAAAGTGACGTGCCAAGCAGTAGCAGAGGAGTGGTGTTGCTGATCAGGTGATTAAAGTCTTTGTGTAAAAAAGGAGACGTGAAAATACCAAATAAACCTTTTATTTCTCGTGGAGAAACACCTTGTTTATATTCGATTCCATATTGCACGTCGTATAACCATACGGCCCAGCATATGGCCGTAAATACGACAGGCCAAAAAAAGTATACCCATAGTTTAGGTGCTTTGGCAGTCATAAGAATCAGTGAAAAGTATAAAATAGATAACTAGAAATAATTCCAAACAACATGATGATTTTTAGGATTCTGCTGCATTTTTCGTAATCTACTTCATTTTTAAATGTAAGCCATACTATATAGGTACTTGGAAAAATAATGGTGACGTACATGTAGGAATGGAAAATAAATGAATCGAAAGGTGGGCCTTGTAATTTTGCATAATATAGATACAGCAAACTAGCTTGTACCGCAATAAGAAGTAATCTTACTATCCATAAAGTGTTTTTAGAACCAATAGCTAACGGTAAAGTGTCTCCGTCTAATTTTTTATCACCTTCTAAATCTTCCAAATCTTTTACGATTTCTCGAATCAGTGTATAGATAAAAGCGAAAATAGTGAGCGTTAATGTAAACAACCAAAAACCAAGAAGAGGTCCTATGATAAAGTAAGAATGAAATTCGGCTTCTAGAATTTCCCCATAACTTTCAATGTAACTAAGGGCTTCAAAAGAAAAGTACCAAATGGGAACTAACGCGCATAAAAATGCAACGATGATATTGCCGATAAGTACTGAGCTTTTAAAATAGCTAGAGTAAATCCAAAGTAGGGCACTAGCAATCAGGTGAAAGAATATTAACTGATAAAAATGCAATCCGGTAGCCAAATACCCGCCTATTCCAATTCCTAGACACGTCAATGACAGGTACAGTACATGGGCTTGCTTGTCACTAAGGACATCAAGAAGAAGTGTTTTTCCATGTTTGTTGATCCTGTCAGCAATTGTGTCGTTAATGTCATTAATTACATATCCTCCGGCGGCGATCAGCATAATACTGAGGGTTAAGAGGGAAGTTTGTAAAAATGAAAAATTAGATGGAAATTGTATGAAGCCAGTACTTGCAATTAAGCTTTCAAATATCCAATACTTTAAACTGAAAGTCATAGCTGCTATGATGACTAAATTTTTCCATCGTAAAAAACTGAAATATTTTACCATACGACCGACTTGTTGTTATTGTTTGAATTTTCAGGATTGAACCATTTTTTTTGCGCTCTAAGCACTTTTTCGATGAGGTCTCTACCGCAACCTTCTCCGCCTTTTTTGTTGGATATGTACTTTGATATTTCAAGAATTTCAGTGGCAGCATCAGCAGGGCAGCAGGGTAGAGCTACGTCTTTCATGACAGGGTAGTCAGGGATGTCGTCCCCCATGTAGGCTATTTCTTCGTTTTTAAGGTCGTAGGTAATCTTAACTTCATCAAAAACATCTGCCTTGTCAGCAGCGCCTAAATAGACATCGTGTATTCCTAAGCCTTGCAGTCTAGTTTTTACAGCTTCTGACTTCCCGCCCGAAATGATTACCACTTTGTAACCAAGCTTCACGGCTAATTGCAAAGCGAACCCATCCTTGATGTTCATTATCCTGGTTTGTTCACCACTTTCTTGAATGATCACTTGACCATTAGTTAATACCCCATCTACATCAAAAATGAAGGTGGTAATTCGTGATAATACTTGAGGATATTCCATGATGTTTTTTGTTTCATGTCGAAAATAAAGATTTTTCTAATCTTAAAAGAAGAGAGAGGGTGCAAAGTTCATAGTGTCGATGAGTGTAATTATAGAAATAAAAAAGACCTGCACAGTTGAGAGCAGGTCTTTTATTACGTGAATTGTGTAAGTAAATGTTAGTGGCTAGATAAGTAGCTTGCAATGCCAGAAGCATCAGCTTTCAATGCATCCTCACCTTCTTTCCAATCAGCTGGACAAACTTCCCCATGTTCTTCTGTGAAATTTAGTGCATCAACCATTCTTAAAGCTTCTCCTACAGACCTTCCTAGTGGTAAATCGTTCACTACTTGGTGTCTCACCACTCCTTTTGTGTCGATTAAAAACAATCCTCTGTATGCAACCGGAGTTCCACTAAAAGTAGAGTTTCCTTCCTCGTCCATGTCATATTCTCCAGCAAGTACATCGTAGTTTTCAGCAATTGATTTGGATAAATCAGCCACAAGTGGGTAAGTAACACCTTGGATTCCTCCATTGTTTTTCGGTGTGTTTAACCAAGCCCAATGTGAAAATTTAGAATCGACAGAACATCCTACAACTTGTGTATTTTTACTTTCGAATTCAGCTAATCTTGCTTGAAAAGCATGCAGTTCAGTTGGACATACAAAAGTGAAATCTAAAGGGTAGAAAAATAATACTACATTTTTTCCTAAATATTGATCAAGTGAAAAATTTTCAACAAATTCTCCTCCATTAACTACTGCGTCTGTGCTAAAGCTTGGCGCCTTTTTTCCTACTAATACTCCCATTTTTTTTAGTTTTTTAATTTATTATAGGGCGAATGTATCTATAAAAGCAACAAACAGAAATATAAAAAGAATAGAATTTTACTATCAGCTTCTTAGATAAATTTTATCCCAGCAAAGACGATAAAACAGCAATGGTAAATCCAATGATGATTGCGATGAATTTGTAAGTATTGAAACTATGGTCTTCATTGATCTCATACAATATAGTAGTTGATATGTACAAGAAAATACCCACCACGAATGCCATAAAAAATTGATGGTATTGATGCAGGAATTCTATTTCCTGGGCTAACAACAAGCCCAATGGCGCCATCAATGAGAACCCTAGAATGATCAGGTAAGCGTAAAGTTTTTTAGTAAAAAATTTACTTACAATGGTTCCTAAAAAAATTGCTACTGGAATTTTATGCAACACCAACCCCCATAAAAAGTAATCAGAAGTGTCGTTGTGGCTATGTCCTTCATGTACTGCAAGAGGAGAGGCTTCGAAAATACTGTGTACAAACAATCCAATGATAGCGGACATGCTTAATTTATGTTTCTCTCCTGAATGATAATGCCCATGATCAAGTCCCTGCGTTAAAAATTCAATGACAATTTGAAAGCTGAATCCAAGTAAAATCCAAATGCCAACCATCGGTTCAAACTCATGAAACACTTCAGGTATGAAATGTAGTATAGTTAAACCAAATAAAAATGCACCCGAAAAAGAAAGTAAATTTTTATAAAACTTATTGTTGGATATACTGACATTAATGAACACTACGCCAACTACGAACGAACTTAAAAAAAGAATGCTTTGTACAAGTACCGTACTCATTTTTTTGTAGCAATTAATATTAACCTGTTCGATGTTTCAATGTAAGGGCTTAAATCGTAATCGCCAAACACATGTTTTATTTCGAGCCCCGCAAAGCTAAAATATTTTTCAAAATCAGAGAGGGTTAACAGTTTTACTTTTTCAGTATATTGATTTTCCTGTCCATCGGCAAAAAAGTTGATTTGCTTGTGGACGCGGTTGTTTTTAATGAACCGAGTAATGTGAAAGGTTATTCCATCAATGGTTTTAGTTTCTTGAGGAATCAAAGTACTAGTCACTTTGTGTTTGTTTAAAAAGTCGAGTGTGAAAACACCCCCTTTTTTTAGGGATTTACTGGCGGATGAAATAGCATTTTGTTCATCTCTTGCGGTATTAAAATATCCAAAACTTGTAAATAAATTCAAGGCATAATCAAAATAGTTCGTCCTGAAAAGGTTTCGCATGTCGTGCACATAAAAAGACAATCCTAAGCGTTCCATTTTTTTTGCTTCTTCGATACTTTCCTCCGATAAATCATAACCCGTAACCAAATGGGCATGGGTTTGAATTTGATTAGCGTGCCTGCCTTTTCCGCAAGCAATGTCTAGAAATTGGGCGTTTTTTTTAGGGGATAAAAATCTAAGTAAATTTTCAATAAATATTTTAGCTTCATCATCATTCCTGTTTTGATACAAAGTGTGATAATATGTTGTGTCAAACCAATTTTTGAACCATTCCTCTTCCATAAAATCAAAGATAGTTTTATTTATTATTTGTTTCTTGATAGAAATGAATATTTAGAAATGCTTAATAACGATTAGTTTTTTCATATGAGTTGTATATATTTACGTCTGATATGACTTTCATGAGTTTTGATATTTATAGTTTTTACAAAAAAATGGAGCACAATGATGTGATGCTTTCATTTAAAGGGGACGTAACTTCAAACATGTTGGATTCTATGTTAATGATCATGGAATCCAAGCTTGAGGATATGGGAGAGCCGTCTAAAGTCAAGAAAAAAGTGTACAACATCCTAGTGGAATGTTTACAAAATTTATATCACCACCGTGATGAAATGAAGCGTCCGGGGAAAGAGGAAGAGAGTGCAGCTATTTTCATGATAGGGAAAAGTGAAGGAGTGTACAACATCATCACAGGGAATTACATTTTAACCAACAGGGTTGACAAATTGAAACAAAGAATTGATCAAGTAAACAGCTTGGATAAAGACGGTTTAAAACAGCTTTATAAAGAGGTTTTAAACAACTCAGAAAGAAGTGAAAAAGGAGGAGGAGGATTAGGAATCATTGATATTGCACGAAAAAGTGGACGCGAGCTAGGTTACGATTTTATGAAGGTGGATGATCAGTATTCTTTTTTTAGTTTGTACATTAAAATATCTCAATAATAGAATTATGGGTAAGATAGCGATAGAAGGAACAGCGAAAACACCAACAGTAAATTTTGATCCGGAAACAGCAGTGATGGAACTTAAGGGGAGGTCTATTCCTGAGAACAGCATAGAGTTTTATAAGGCTGTTGTTGAAGCATTGGATGATTACTCTAAGGTCCCTAAGGAGGCAACAAAAGTGAATATTCAATTAGAGTACTTTAATACTTCGTCCAGTAAATGTATTCTTGACATATTCAAAAAATTGGAGGGAATACATAATTCAGGGAAAGAAGTAATTATCAACTGGTATTACGAAGAAGACGACGAAGATATGCTTGAAGCTGGAGAAGATTATGAGGCAATCATCAAGGTTCCTTTTAAGATGATTGAAGTAGAGGAATATTAAGCTTTAAGTAATTCTTATACTTAAAGCACACAGCTTTTCGGTTTCAAGATATTGCCAACAGCACCCTATTCACATTCTAATATTCTGATTCCGTAAAACACTGGAGATGCTCCAGGGATTAGGCCTGTTGACGATCCTTTTTCTCCAAAAGCCAAGGGTGACGGAGCTATGATGGTTGCACTGTCGCCATTTTCCATGAGAAGTAATACTTCTTCAATCGCCTTTATTACTTGAAGTTCTTGCCCAATGTAAAAATCTTGCGTGGTGGTGATGTGGTTGTTGCTTTTCGAAAGAACACCTCCATGGTACCTGATTTTTACATGTTTTCCAAAACCTGTTGTAGTGGAAGGTTGATCGTGAAAAATTTGATAACAAAGTCCTGTTTCACTGACTTTCATTTTCATTTCTTCGTTGTCGATGTAATGCTCTATCACTTGGTTTTCAATCGAATTAAAGTTGACAGGTTTTTGCTCGCTAACCCATCCTAAAAACTCCTTCCTTTTATTTAGGAATTCTTCCTGATTGTATATTCTGTCTACTGAAAGTTGGTGCTTGAGCTCACCTTCAAGCGCTATATCTATGTCGGAGGAAGTAAGGTGTTTAAGTATGTCTTTTTCAAGGTTCATGTTTTTGATAAAGAACAGCCCTCGCTCTCCTTCCTTAAGTTGTAATAAAGCTTCAAATATTCCTTTTTTTGAATGCTTGCTGTCAATTCTTAAAAACAATCGGTCTCTATAAAGCTCTTGGTCTTTGTCGTCTAACACAACCCATTCAAACTGAACCAACGAGCTAACTTGAACTTGCTTTTTACTATCCGAAAACCTCTCGAGTTTCCAAGATATTCCATTTGGTGTTTTCTGATAGGATTCACTGTTGCTACAGGAAAACAGGGTGACAAGGCACAACGCAAAGAAGTGTCCCGATTTAATCACTTTGAGTATAGTTGTTGTTTTCATTTTAAATTCACCAGTTCAATGTTGTATACTAAACTGGTCAAAGGCGGAATTTTATTGTCGTCACCTGTAAGTCCATGAGCCATGTATGATGGAATGATGATGATTGCTTTGTCTCCAACAGTTAATTGTTTTATGCATTCATGAAGCCCACTTTCTTTTTGTTGAAAATCAATGACAAAATGTTCCCTTTTATCAGCGTAAATAGTGTCCCCTTTTAACAAGGTTAAAGTGTATTTAATTTCAGCCAGTTGTCCATTTTTTGCAGACTCACCTACTTCCTT
>JBLIAZ010000099.1:0-9521 GCA_047631875.1 Saprospiraceae bacterium | reverse complement strand
AAAATTAATGATAATCAGTTAACCTCAAGTACTATTATTAACATTAACCTTGCTGTTAAATCTAAATAAGCTTCAAATGTTGCTGAATAACATTATTAAACTTATTTTAGGGAAAAAATTTACAGATGGTATTAGGAATAGATATAGGAGGGACAACAATCAAATGTGCATTAGTAAGCCCATCAGGAGAAATCACTGAAAAGGAAGTTATTGACACAAAGGACGCTGTTGATCAAGGTTTGTTTGTTGAAAAACTAGGTGAAATAATAAACAATTACAAAATTAAATTTCCTCAGTTGGAAGGTGTTGGATTGGGTTTTCCTGGGCTAATTAGCAAGGACAGAGAGTCTATTGTGGACTTGGCAAACATTCCGTCTGTAAAGTCACAAAACATCGTGAAAAGAATTGGCTCCATGGTGCCTGGGTTAAAAGTTAAAATTGAAAACGATGCCAAGTGTGCTACTATGGCCGAAAAAATATTTGGTGATCCAAGTTTGGACAACTACATGTTCATCACCTTGGGAACAGGCGTTGGAAGTGGATTAGTATTGGACAACAAAATGTTTTTAGGAGCTAAAGGAAATGCTACTGAAATAGGACACATGTTTACTACTACTGGAAAAGTATTGGAGCACGAAGTTGGGTTAAGGCAATTGGGTGAATATGCTGTAGGTTGTTTAGCAAAACCAGAATTTTCGGACTCTATCTTACAAGGAAGTGCAACCTTAAATCCAAAAGAATTATTTGACTCTGCAAAAAAAGGTGATGCCTTATCATTGCACGTGTTTGACAGAGCAGGTACTTTGATTGGCGAAACATTAGTGAACATCATGAGGGTGCTTGACATCGACACTTTCTTGTTAGGTGGTGGAGTAGCAGGAGCCTTAGAATTCCTTGAGCCAGCAGCAAGAAAAAAAATAGTTAAAGAATTAGGCACTGGATATTACACAGACAACCTTTCAATCAGAAGAGCTAAGCTGGAAAACGAAGCTGGTATATTAGGAGCTGCATCTTTGGTTTACCACAACTAAGCACAGTACTACTACAAATCATTTAGCAATGCCCACAAAGCGAATCGTTATAAATAAGATTGGTTTTTTAGGCATTGCTTTTTTTGTGTCTTTTATTTTAGTTCAATGCGGACAGCGAGGAACTCCTACTGGAGGAATAAAAGATGAAACTTCTCCGCAAATTACAGAAAGTACCCCTGAAAATTATTCGACGAATTTTACGGACACAAAAATTTCCATCAAATTCGATGAATACGTTCAAATAAAGTCCTTTAAACAGCACTTTCTCATTTCTCCTCCGGTTAAAAGTGTACCAAAATATCGGCTGTCGGGAAAAACACTGATCCTGGATTTTGATACCGCTTTCAATGAAAACACTACTTACAGTTTGTTTTTTGGTGAGGCTATAGTTGACCTCAACGAAGGAAATGTGCTGGACAGCAACCTCTTTGTCTTTTCAACAGGAGACATCCTTGATTCCCTGACACTTGAGGGAACCATACATGATGCTTTTACTGATGAAGGCGAAAGTGAAATGTTGGTTCATTTGTACAGCAACTTGTCTGACAGTGCTCCTTCCACTGTGCTACCCACTTACTTTGCTGTGGTAAAGAACGGAAAGTTTAAATTCAACAACTTGGCAGAAGGTGAATACAAAATATTTGCTTTAAAAGACGGCAACAGGAATTATTTATATGATTTACCTGATGAAAAAATTGCCTTTTTAGACACCTTGATGAGGGTTCCCAGTGACAGTGGCTCAGTTAAATTACACACTTTTCAGCCCAAACCTGAAAAACAAAAAATATTTAAACCAAGTTCAGAATATACAGGACAACTGTTGTTAACTTTTAATAAAACCGTGAAAAGACAAGATTATAAAATCACTTTTCTTGATTCCATTGTCCCTTCCGACTCCATCACTAAACAATGGAACAATGGCCGTGACAGCTTAATCCTTTACAGTTCTTTATTCAAAGCCTCTAACAAGTATATTATGACGGTGTCAACAGACACCTTAACACGTGACTCTTTAAAATTAAAAATTGGAAAAAAGGAGCAAAAATTTAAAGTATCCACTAGCTATACTCCACACTTTGCAAGCAACTTTAACAGGCCGCTAAGGTTTTCTTTCAACAAACCTTTAGCAAGTTTTTGCGACAGTTGTTTTTTCCTTGTCTTGGATAGTGTACAACATCAAATCACGGGAAATACTTTTGACACCTTGAAGAATCAAATGGTGCTAAATTATCAATTTAAAGAAGACACTGATTATAAAATCATCATAGACTCCGCCGCTTTTCTTAGTTTGTTAGGCGAAACTATTGCTAGTTTGAAATACGATTTCCCCACAAGTAAAGCCAAAGAATTGGGGAATTTAGTGTTAAAATATGACTTCCCTTGGGGCAACAATTACTTGCTTGATGTAACGTTAAACGGTAAAATAATTGAACATATCGTACTCAATAAAAGCAAAGGCACCCTTGACCTACTTGGCCTTCTTCCAGGTGAATACATGTTAAAAATTACCGTCGACGAAAATGCCGACAAACACTGGAGTCCTGGTAGCTTTATCAGGCGCAAACAATCAGAAGAAGTGAAGCTTTATCCTAATACAGTTAAACTTAGGGCGAATTGGGATATGGAGGTTGTTTGGGAAGAATAACACTGTATACTCACTCACTTCATTCTAACTCCGGTGAGTTGACATGCTTTTCAACAAAAAATGCAAAACACTCCATTTTGCACTCATTCAAAGTCTGATACCTGTGGTCCTTCAATGGTTCTTGATCTAGAGAAACATATTCTAAAGCGAGAATGCTTGATGATTTTATAATTGTGAAAATAAAAAATGCCCGGACATCACTCCGGGCAATTCAACAACATTATCACAAAGCTAATTACGCGTCTATGTTTGCGTATTTAGCGTTTTGTTCGATAAACTCTCTTCTTGGTGGTACTTCGTCTCCCATAAGCATGGAAAACGTCCTGTCCGCTTCTTGTGCGTTTTCAATCATTACTTGTCTTAAAGTTCTGAACTCTGGGTCCATTGTCGTTGACCAAAGTTGCTCAGCATTCATTTCACCAAGACCCTTGTAACGTTGTATTCCAACACTTGCATCTTTTCCGTTTCCTTTGAATTCAGCAACTGCTACATCTCTTTCTGCATCATCCCAACAATACCTACTGTTGCTTCCTTTTTTAACCAAATACAATGGAGGGGTAGCAATGTAAACGAAACCGTTTTCAATAAGCTCCTTCATGTGTCTGAAAAAGAACGTCAAAATTAAAGTAGCAATGTGAGAACCGTCAATGTCGGCATCACACATGATTACTATTTTGTGATACCTTAATTTTGTAATGTTCAAAGCTTTTGAATCTTCCTCGGTACCTATTGAAACGCCTAAAGCGGTATATATGTTTTTAATTTCTTCGTTTTCCAACACTTTGTGTTGCATCGCTTTCTCGACATTCAAAATTTTACCCCGCAATGGCAAAATTGCTTGAAAAAACCTATCACGGCCTGATTTAGCAGTTCCACCTGCCGAATCTCCCTCAACCAAATACAATTCGCTTTCTGCTGGATCTTTTGACGAACAATCAGATAACTTCCCCGGCAAGCCACCTACAGAGAAAACTGTTTTTCTTTGAACCAATTCACGTGCTTTAGTTGCAGCATGTCTTGCAGCAGCAGCTAAAATTACCTTGTCAATGATGATCTTTGCCTCCGACGGATGTTCCTCCAAGTAGTTGTTCAACGACTCGCTCACACCTTGATCCACAGGAGAGCTAACCTCCCTGTTTCCCAGTTTCGATTTTGTTTGTCCCTCAAATTGAGGCTCAGCCACTTTTACAGAAACTACAGCCGTAAGACCTTCTCGGAAATCATCACTGTTGATGTCAAATTTCAATTTGGATAAATACCCTGATTTATCTGCAAAGTTTTTTAAGGTCCTTGTTAAACCTCTTCTGAAACCAGTCAAGTGCGTTCCCCCACCATGTGTACAAATATTATTGACGTACGAATGGATGTTTTCACTGTAAGACGTGTTATAGGAAATGGCAACCTCAACAGGTACTCCCCCTTTTTCTCCTTCAAAATATATTACATCAGGGATTAAAGTCTCTCTTGATGAATCTAAATACTGAACGAACTCAGTTAATCCGTCTTTAGAATGAAACAATACTTCGTTGAAGTTTCCTTCTTCGTCTTTAGCGTCTTCTCTTAAATCTGTTAAGTAAATTTTAAGCCCTTTGTTTAAAAAGGACAATTCTCTCATCCTTTTAGCAAGAATGTCATACTCATATACAGTTTCAACAAAAATGGAAGCATCTGGTTGAAAAGTAACCTCTGTACCCCTTTTCGTTGTTTCTCCAACTTCCCTTACATCATATTGCGGTTTACCAATGCAATATTCCTGCTCCCACTCTTTACCCTCTCTAAAAACAGAAACTTTTAAATCGGTAGACAAGGCATTCACACAAGAAACCCCCACACCGTGAAGTCCACCTGAAACCTTGTAAGTGTCTTTGTCAAATTTTCCACCTGCATGCAACACGGTCATTACCACCTCCAAGGCAGATATTCCCATTTTGGTGTTCATGGAAGTTGGAATCCCCCTTCCATTATCAGTGACGGTAATAGAATTGCCTTCGTTGATGCTCACGCGAATTTCATCACAATACCCAGCCATTGCCTCATCAATGGAGTTATCAACCACCTCATACACCAAATGGTGTAGCCCTTTAGTCGCAATATCACCGATGTACATCGCGGGTCTTTTCCTAACTGCCTCCAGTCCTTCCAGGACCTGTATACTGTCTCCTGAATAATCCTTTTTATCTTCTGTTGATTCGCTCATAAAATTGTTGCTAATTATGCCTAACAAATATAACCTTTTCAAAGGCTGAAACACCCTAAAAAATGAGCTTAGAGGCTTCTTTTATCAACAAAGAAATGAACAAAAGTTTCTTAAATTTGATGGAACAAAAAAAAGCCTTGGAATACCAAGGCTTTTTCTTCTTTACTTAAAGTAAATATTACTTTGCTGCTGCGAAATTTGCTCCAACTTTATCCCAGTTAATCACGTTAAAAAATCCAGTGATGTAATCAGGTCTTCTATTTTGATAGTTTAAATAATAAGCATGTTCCCAAACATCCAACCCTAAAATAGGAGTTCCAGGACATTCAGCTGTATCCATTAAAGGATTGTCTTGATTTGCTGTTGAACAAACACATAACGAACCGTCAGCGTTTACACACAACCAAGCCCAACCTGATCCAAATCTTGTAGCTGCTGCTTTAGCAAATTCAGCTTTAAACGCATCAAAAGACCCAAATTTTGCATCAATAGCGCTTGCTAAATCTCCACTTGGAGTTCCTCCACCGTTTGGTGACATTACTTCCCAGAATAAACCGTGGTTAAAGAATCCTCCTCCATTGTTTCTTACTGCTGGTGAAGATGATCCAACGCTTTTCAAAATATCTAAAATACTTTTATCAGCTAAATCAGATCCTTCAATAGCACCGTTTAAGTTATTTGTATAACCTTGGTGATGCTTGCTGTGGTGTATTTCCATAGTTCTTGCATCAATGTGTGGTTCTAGTGCGTCGTATGCGTATGGTAGTTTTGGTAATTCGAATGACATTATTTTTTGTTTTTAGTTATTATTATTTTGAGTCGTAAATATAGTTGGTTATTTGAGTATTTGATAGTGTTGGGGATTAATAATTTTGATGGGGTTATTAGATTAAATTGATGATGCTTTTAGCTGATGCACTCCGTGCGGTTTGCACTTCTTAATCTCACTTTTTTCTTTTGCCATTTTCCATGGCGAGGACTTCTTTGGGCCCGAAGCTGGCCTTTCTTTTTTCTTGATAAAAAAGAAACAAAAGGCAAGCCTAGCACCTCAAAAACGACCAGCAAACCCTTCCATTTTTTAGGGAAAGGACAACACCCAATGCAAATAAGCTTTTCACTGTCCTCGTTCCTCAGACCCAAAAAATATCAAGGAGCTGGTGCCAGCTTTCTTACGAATGGCCTCACCCATACTGTGAATTTTTTTTGTGACGACTTTCGATTCGAAAATAAACGATATATTGTGTATCTATCATTTAGCCAAGGAAAAACTACAATGCGCAGTGCTCTTCTACTTTTAACTTTCGTTATTACTAGCAATTGTATTGCGCAAGAAGATTTTAAACACAAGGGTTCAAAAGAACCTGTAAAAAGTTATGGAGTTTACCTCCAATATAACGGAATCCTCAAACCATATGTTGAATTTGGAATAGGGAAGTCAAAAGAAGTGCCAACTCATCACGGGCCAATCTCTTCAGGAGCCTACCTGTCTTCGGAAATTAAAATTGATTTTAATAGAACCGTAATTGCGCCAAAATTTGGCCTGTGGGTTCATGGAGGAATGATATTAGTTTCATGCGGTGTTAATATACTGTATTACACAGATGTTTCTAATTTTTCGCAAGGTAGTCCCAGGATTCGTCCGGAACTAGGTTTAGGCGCGTATGATTTAAGAGCCTATTTGGGCGTTAATATTCCGCTATGGAACTACCAATCAAGTAAAGAATATGTATCTCTTTTTACGATTGGTATCATGTATTACATGCCTGTTGTTACAAGAAAATCAGACAAATCTAGTTAGCCAATTAGTGCAAGAAATAAAAAAACATGAAAGAAGAATCAAAAGAAGTACTGAAGAACATGTTAGAGAATTTCTTACTCAAAGGAGTTTTGCTTTCAGTGGTGATATTTTTTGTAGGGATGATTTTGAACACTGTGGTGGTGCTTTTGTGGTTTAAGTACAATAATCATGAAATAACTGGTTTGCACTGGTCTATCATAGGATTTTTATGTGGGATTTATCCAATCGCAGTATTCATTCTACATGGTGTTTTCCGTTGCTTAACCGTTTTGTATGCGGATGTCTTTACTGCGTTTATCAAACCTCAAATTCGTGTCATCACTGATAAGTCAGTGTCAAAATTGGATTCTAAAATTCAGACATCAGAGCTTTTGAAAAAACAATACGGTACACACATAATGCTTGATGTGGTTAATTACGTTGACTCGAGCTTATCAAAATTTCCCAAGTTAATTCGAGTTCCTATTCTGTGGGTCTTAAAAAAAGTAAACATCGAATATGACTTTTTATCACTGGTCAATAACCTAGAAAATCTATCACCAGAAGAAACCTCAACTAAAGTAGCAGAGTGGTTGGAACACAAACTGAGTGACCTCGTGAACGACGTAAAACCATTTTGGACTAAACTCCTAATCCCAATTCACATTTGTCTATTGATTGGTCTTTGGTTTATTCACTTGATTAAAGTTTAAATAAGGATGAAGTTTTTAAAAAGCGATACATACTATTTTCAAGTATACCGAGACAAACTCATTGTTCGACAAATTGATGAGCAAAAGACGATTGAAAAGGTTCCTGAAAAACCCTTCTCCGGGAGGCGATCTGTGCTTGCTGACTTTCTACAGCTTGAGACTACCATGAGGGCAGTCCTCAAAGAACTTCAACCTAAAAGAATGCTTTGTGGAGCACCCCAAATTGTGATGCACGTCCGTGAAGAAAACTTCAGTGACATCTCCGACGTTGAAAGAAGAACACTCCTCGACAGCGCCCAACATGCAGGCGCTTACATCGTCAAAGTCTTCGAAGGCGATCGAGAACTCACCGACAGACAAGTCATGGAACTCATCAACGACTAACCCAAAAAATGAAAAAACTTCAAGTTCTCCTATTTATACTGTGTATTATAAGTCTCACAAACTGCAAAAAGAAAGTATTAGATGAAAATCCAGATTTTGAAGGAGTCTGGGAATCTGAATCAGTGGGAGATGTTTGCTCAAAACATACGGTTATCATAGATAAAGACAACAAAGGCAGTTATAGATACTGGAGCGCCGGAGCAGACGAAGATGACGACGAGGGAACAGTAAGAATTAAAGATGACTGTCTAAAAATTGGCACTTTTAAGAAATTCAAAATTAATGAAATGCCCACTTCCTCAAATGGTACTATTAACGAATGTAGTTCTTGCTTTTGCGGAGACCATCGGTACACCGACTACATGGTTCTGGATCACATCAAGTACTATAAATTTGTGTCCTGGGACCAAGTATGGTAATGAAAAGTAAATAGGGAGTGTCCGTACATAATTTGAAAGAATGCTATACTTTTAACTATAAAAAACCACAGTAAATTAGTATTAAATGGATTTATCAAGATTCTCTAAAGCAATTAAAATTTTATCAGTAGTCCCATTAATAATTGGTTCTCTGATTTTTATTGAGATCATTTTACCTGAAGATTCTTTATTAACCATCGTCGACTCTAAAAGCGAAAACTACAGGTTAAAAACCGACAAGACTACATACACCATAAAATTTGAAAACACAGATGATCAATTTACTGAAGAGATATACAATGCGATTAATAAAAATGATTCTGTTTTACTAAAAACAACTGCGCTTAACAAACAAGTATCCTCACTAACAATTATAAAAACCGGAGAAAAGTTTCTAAATGAAACTGGGGAGAATATTGCAATTTTCGCATTCGGTGTCGTCTTTGTCCTTTCAGGGTTTTCGTTCCTGATAAAAGGAGAGCTTGGTAAAAAACCATCACTAATTATTTCAATTATGATCCTAATTAGCATTGTCATGGGATTAAAAATGTTATGAAAAAGCAATTATCATTGGAGGCGCTTCCGGAATTGGAAGAGCTAAGAGATAATAATTGGACAGTAGCGGTTACTGGTCGAAGGACTGAATTACTTGAGGAAACAAAAGAAGGAAACTCCGGGACGAATTCAGGAACGGGTGCTGATTAAATGATTTGTGAATGGTTGCGTTTAATTGCTTTCATTTCAAGTCGTTTGCCTTTCTCTTGTTGTTTAGTCATATGTAATGATGGCATCAAATGATTCTATTAGGGTTGTGTTGGTGGAGGGCTTTGATGATATACTTCGGTTCTTCCTTTGCTTGTACTCCGTGAGGTTTCCTTTCCAATTTTCCATTCTTCATCGATTTTATTTCGGGAATTCAGTTGGCTGCGCTCGTCTGCATGGACTCCTCTAGGTCAGGATTTGACCCTACTTTTTGTTCATCTTTTTCTATTCTTTATTGGAATTCACTTGTTCGTCGTGCCTCCTCCCTTCTACCAATCCCATAGACGCCTCTCGCATGACGTGAATTTGATTCTTGAAAAACAAAATAGGTAGTCGTAGTCATTCATTAATAATTTAAAGAGAAATTAACATCGTTATTGCAGCCCTCTTCATAATTATAGTTGAATATTGTGAAATAACATTTTTAAAGATTTACAGTTGAATGAAAAAGGCAATCATAATTGGGGGAACATCAGGTATTGGAAGGGCTCTTGCCGAAAAGTTACTAGAAAATGATTGGAAAGTAGCAATTACCGGTAGGCGCGTCGAATTACTTGATGAGATAAAAGTAAAGTCAAATAACAAGATGATTA
>JBLIAZ010000098.1:0-9560 GCA_047631875.1 Saprospiraceae bacterium | reverse complement strand
ACACTAAAGTAAATGACCAATCTGCAAGAGTTAAAGTTAGAGCTGTGGATTTACAAACTATGCCTCCAGGGGGAGGGACTATGACTGCTGGTGATAGAGATGTGCTGAAAAATTGGATAGAAGATGGTGCCAAAGAAAATTAATATTTAATTTAAAAAAATCAACATGAAAAAATTAATGATTTTAGCGATTGCCTTGTCAACATGCACAGTTGCAAATGCTCAGTTGTATACAAGTACTTCTAGCGATGTAAGTTTTGATTCCAAAACTCCAATGGAAGACATTTACGCTCAAACAAAAAAAGCTAAAGCAGCTGTAAACCTTAAGACAAAAAAGGTTTTAATTAAAATTAAAATGATCAGCTTTAAGTTTAAAAAGGCTTTAATGGAGGAGCATTTTAATGAGAAATATGTGGAGTCGGAAAAGTATCCTAATGCTAGTTTTGTAGGGGTGATACAAGGAGACGATGATTTGACTAAAAATGGTACTTACCAAGTAAAAGTAAAAGGTACCCTAGAAATTCATGGGGTAAAACAAGAAAGAACACTGGAAGGAACTTTAACCGTAACCGAAGGTGTAGTGGACTTGAAAACATCATTTAGTATAACTTTGAAAGATCATAAAATTAAAGTACCGAAAGTAGTGACGAAAAACATAGCTGAGATCATCAACATTAAAGCGCATTTTATTTGCGCTCCACACAAAAAGAAGTAAGCAATGAATTTTTGGAAAAATGGATTTTTAGTTGCCGCATGTTTGTTTAGCTTGATGTTAAATGCACAAGACGATGAAATGGACGGATTGTTTGATGAAGAGGAAGAGCCAACCAGGGTAATTGCTACTTTTAAATCAACTCATTTGATTAATGCTCAAACGAACGAAACGGTAAAGAAAAAAAGTTTAGACTTTAGAATCGCGCACAGATTTGGCAACATTGGTGGGGCAACAGGCGGAGTGCATACCTTGTATGGACTAGACAACGCTACAAATGTTCGCTTTTCGTTTGATTACGGAATAACCGATAAATTTACGATTGGTTTTGGTCGGAGCAAGGTAAATGAACACTTGGATGCTTCAATCAAATACAAAGTGATGGAGCAAATGAAAGGAGGGTTTCCAATGAGTATTGTAGTGTTCGCTAATACTGGAGTGATTCCTAGGAAAAACATAGGGGGGAAATTCCCTAGTTTAGCAAGTAGGATGTCTTATTCTTACCAAGCAATTTTCACAAAAAAGATAAATTGGAGGACATCAATTGGCTTATTACCCACTTTTGTTCATCGCAACAGGGTTTCTAATGATGTCAACGCGGACAATGGATCGCAGGATCAAAATGACCTGTTTTCGATGGCTGCAATGGGTAGGTTTAAAATAACTCAATCTGTTGGGGTCATTGCTGAATACTTTTATACTGTTTCTGAATTCCGGAAAAATAATGCAACAAACCCATATTACATGCCTCTTGGTGTAGGTGTTGAAATCGAAACGGGAGGACACGTCTTCCAAATTAATTTCACAAATGCTGCAGGAATTATTTACAATGATTTTATTCCTAGTAGTAGTGATTCATGGGACAGTGGAGCATTTAAAGTTGGGTTCACTATCTCCAGGGTTTTTGGAGGTTAGTAAAATAAACGTATAAAAATAAACTAAAGAGTATGAAAATCAAAGTATTAAGTATTGCAGTATTAGCTTTTATGTTCACTGCTTGTGGACCGTCAGCGGTCGAGCAAGAAGTTCATGAAGAAAACAGAGAAGCGGCTGATCAGGAGTTGGAAGAGAATTGGGAAGATGACATAGACGAGATGATGGAAGAGATGGAAGAGACTGTAGAGGAAACTGTTGAAGATGCCTCGATGTCAGATTCAAGTGCTGCCGCATCGGATTCTTTGTAAATAATGAAAATAATTTATTAGAAAAAGCTACCAAAGTAGGTGGCTTTTTTTGTTAAATATTGACTGATATTCTTTACTCATTAGGTCTGTGGAAGAATTGGCAGAATAGAAATTAGCTACCCGATTTGGTGTTTTTTACCAGTACACATTTGACAGTGGAGTATATTAATTTTCTTACCTAGTGTTAGTCGTGTCAAACATTATCAAGGAGAATGCTACCGTCTCAGAATACATTCCAAATACTCGTTTGTGATGTTGATTAACGCCACGTTTATAAGAAAGAGTTCTGTTTATTAGATTTATTCTGTGTTTTATAGATTCCTTTTTTCCATTTTTAAATGCTCTTTTTTCAAATAGAATCGGTATTTTTGGGCTTCAATAAAAATATATATATGTCAGTTTTAGTAAATAAAGATTCGAAAGTTATAGTTCAAGGTTTTACTGGTAGTGAAGGTACTTTTCACGCAGGTCAAATGATTGACTATGGAACAAACGTTGTTGGAGGAGTTACTCCTGGTAAAGGTGGTCAAACACATTTAGATAAGCCTGTTTTTAACAGTGTGGCGGAGGCAGTTGCCAAAGCTCAGGCTAATGTTTCAATAATTTTTGTGCCACCTGCATTTGCTGCAGATGCTATCATGGAAGCTGCTGAGGCTGGAATTAAAGTAATTGTTGCGATTACCGAAGGTATTCCTGTTGCTGACATGGTTAAAGTTAAAGCGTACATCGACAACAAGGATTGTACTTTGATTGGGCCTAATTGTCCAGGATTAATTACTCCTGATGAAGCGAAAGTTGGTATCATGCCAGGCTTTATTTTCAAAAAAGGAAACATAGGGATCGTATCTAAATCAGGAACCTTAACTTATGAAGCTGCTGATCAAGTGGTGAAAGCTGGTTTAGGGATTACCACTGCCATAGGGATTGGAGGTGATCCAATCATTGGAACTACTACGAAGGATGCTGTAATGTTATTGATGGCGGATCCTGAAACAGAAGGAATTGTGGTGATTGGAGAAATTGGAGGGAATTTGGAAGCTCAAGCTGCAGAATGGATTAAGGCAAATGGTACTAAACCAGTTGTTGGGTTCATTGCTGGTGTGACTGCTCCAAAAGGTAGAACAATGGGTCACGCAGGTGCAATTGTCGGAGGTGAGGATGATACTGCTGAAGCTAAAAAAAGGATCATGAGGTCATGTGGAATCACAGTGGTTGATTCACCAGCACACATTGGTAGTGCAATGGCAGAATTATTACAAAAAGTATCGGCGTAAGTTTAAAACATATAAATTAAGAGGACACTTATCAGTGTCCTTTTTTTATGCCTAAACAGGAGATTATGGTGAAATACAGGAGGTTGTCGGACGGAGAGCTAAAGGAGTTAGAGCAAGAGTTTAAGCAGTTTTTAATTGCTAATGGAGTTCACAATGAAGAATGGGTTAAGATAAACAAGGAGCAGCCTGATGAAGCTTTAAACTTGGTGGACATGTTCAGTGATTTAGTATTAGAAAAGTCATTGGAACAAATCAAGTATTTGATTCATGCCACAAAGGAGGATTTAAAAGTATTTTGGTTTCAAAAAAAACAAGCTAGGCTGGTAGCTTTAAAAAGTAACACTCAAGCTATAAGGTTCACAACGGAAACTTGGATGAGCGAAATCCCAGAACACTTTTCGAATGTGGAATGTTTTACTTCGGAAAAGCAATTCGAAGAAAAAGAAAGATCAAAAGAACTATTTGCATTAATAAAAGCAGGAGCTCAAGTCAGTAGTGAACAAATGTTTAAAATCGTACACGAGTTAGTGAAAGGGTAGTTGCCAAGCATTGCTCTCTCAAGGAGTACATACAGCAGTTTTATGGGTGATAAAATTATTTGGCATATAAAAGTTCGTTTACGGTAATTTGTGGGAGTATTTTACCTTTAACTACAGTATTGGAGTAGGCAGTAAATTTCATCGCCTAGAGGTAGTTTTTAAACAAGTTTTGTTAGCTTTTTTCATCAATTTTTTATTGCATAACTTAGTAACCTATTAGCTTTGACCTTGTTATAACTATAGATGAAGTTTAGTTACTACATATCAGTGTTTTGCATGTTGCTTTCAAGTGTAGCATGGGGGCAATTGGTGACTAATAATTCTAAATCTGCAATCACTTTAGTTAAGGATGTACTGACTGGTGAAGGTGTTGAAATTTCAAACGTCACTTATATTGGTTCTGCTAAAGCAATCGGAGAGTTTTTTGGAGCTTCAAGTAACATTGGATTAGATCATGGAATCATCATGTCCACGGGCACAGTGCTTAACGAGGTGAATTCTCTGGGTTTTCAAAAGGGCCCTATAGGCCCTAATAATAATCCTAATGCAAAAACAGACTTTAAGCTTGCAGGGGATGCTGATGTTGAATTAATAGTAGGAAAAACAACACATGATGCTGCAGTATTGGAATTTGATTTTATCCCTGATGGTGATACGGTAAAATTTAGGTATGTTTTTGCATCGGAAGAGTATCCATCCCAAATCGCGAGTGGTGCAAATGATTTTTTCGCCTTTTTTATCAGCGGGGTCGGTATTTCAGGAAAAGAAAACATCGCTTTGTTACCAGGCACAAGCACCGCTGTGTCTATTGAGACTGTAAACGCTGGTGTAAATGCCTCTTATTACATTGCCAATGGAAATGGATTGTCAGGAAATGAGCTTGCAAACGGGTCTGTGGTGAACTACAATGCATTTACCACGGTGTTGACTGCCGTATCAAAAGTGGTTCCTTGTCAAACTTATCATTTAAAAATTGTCATTACTGATGTCTTAGATGGGATTTTTGATTCAGGAGTATTTTTAGACGCAAGTAGTTTGAATTCGGTTCCTATTTTTGAAATTGATCAACAAGCTAACTTTTCTCCAACAGGAAATGACAAAGAGCTTTTTGAGAATTGTAGTCACAATGGTGAATTAGTTATTACTCGTGAAAACAAATTGTTTCAAACCCTGTCTATCGATTACACTGTAAGTGGTAGCGCAGTGAATGGAGTAGATTATGAATTGTTAGCTACTAATGTCACGTTTGCTATAGGTGAGACTTCAAAAACAATTGAAATTAAACCATTGACAGATCTTACAGTGGAAGGGATAGAGACCGTAGTATTGAAGTTTGATAACCCAGATAAATGTGATGTTTCAGTTGACTCGTTGACCTTTACTTATCAAATAATGGACCGACCAACTATGTCTTTCGTTTCGGGATCTGTAAACGGAACATGTGCAGGGGAGGATGTGCAGGTTTCTGCCAATGTTTCTGGAGGTGTTCCTGGTTATACGTACAAATGGCTGCCGTCTGGCACCGAAATAAGTGAAACAGTGACGGTAAATCTAATTGTGACATCAACGTTTTTGTATGAAGCAACTGATTTGTGTGGGCAAACCATCACAGGGGATGTGACGGTAAACATGCCTTTGTATACCCCCTTAGTGGCTATTCCAATGAATGATACAACCATAAAATGTAGAGGCGCTCAGGTTGCTTTTATTGCCGGAGCAACAGGAGGTGCTGGTGATTATACCTACAAATGGAGCTCGGGACAAAGTTCAAAAAGAGTATTAAATACCATTTTATCTGATGTAACTTATGATGTTGAAATTTTGGATAAATGCAAGGAAAAAGTAATTGACGATGTATTCGTTAAATTAGATTATCCCGCTTTTTCGGTGCTGCTTAGACAGGATACGGTTTATTGCTATGGCGATACTGTTCGGATGTCAGCTTCTGCATTTGGTGGAGTTCCCCCTTATGTGTTTGCATGGGAATCTGGTATTTCAAATCCGTATTCTTATGTTGTTTTAGAATCAAAGTCACTGTTGTTTACAGCATATGATTCTTGTGGGATAATTCCAGCTGCCGATTCTGTTTTCATTACCTCACAACAGCCTACGGCTTCTTTTGCTGTCAATTCATTTGTTCCGGAGCCAAATGAATCCATTAAGTTTTTGAATGATTCTCGACAGGCTACTTCTTATTTTTGGGATTTTGGAAATGGGCTAACTTCCACTGAGCGACAACCATCAACTACCTACGAGAAGGTGGACCTTTATCCCATCACGTTGTATGCATTTGATGATTTAAATTGCTCGGATACCATCAGCCACGATTTACCTTTACGGCATCCTTTGTACTATTATTTACCCTCCTCTTTTTCTCCCGACGAAGATGGACTTAATGATTTGTTTTTAGGAAAATCAATTGGAGTAACTGAATTTTCAATGATCATTTTCGACAGGGGTGGAGTTGAAGTGTTTTCAACAACAGATGTTTCGCAGGGGTGGAATGGTAACTTTAAAAGTGGGAACCCAGCGCCTGTGGGGGTGTATGTAGTTAAAGTGCTTGCTAAATCCGAATTGAGGTTTGACAGAAAGTACAAATTTGCAGGTACAGTTACTTTGGTTCGGTAAGAGTACAGCTAATGATGCTTAGAATATTTTGAACAACTGAATGACACCTAAGCATCCGAGTAAAAAAAGAATGATTACAAAAGTTGTTTTTCCACTTCCTTTGAATACTTCACTTCTTTCTTTGATGTCTTTCCAGTAGGACCATGTAATCACTACAATAAAAACAACAAGAAAAATCAATGCAAAAATTATTCGTCCTTTTGTAAACATGCTCAAAATTACGAAGAAAATTAAGTAGTTATTACTGTAATATAGTATTATTTCAAGCGGTGATGAATTTGGCATGTTTTGTGGCTTTAAACAGTATTCGAATATTTGGGACACAATAAGGCAACCTTTATATTTTTATCTCGTTATCCCTATGAACATTAACATAGTTCGCTTTTTGAGGTTAATAATATATGGACTTGAGAAGAGTGGGCTACTATAAATAGATTAACTTTGTATTAATTAGTTTTATTACTGACATGACTATCAAGAACGAAAACGACTACGATGAGGCATTAAGCGAGATAAAATCTTGGTTAACAAAAAAGAATTACAGTCGAAATTCCTTACAAGAAATTGAAGATGTGATCAATGCAGTGGAAAATTACATGGGTATGCCCTTGCCTGCTAGGCATTTTATATTACATAATTGTTTGAGTCCTAATTAGGACTTTTTTTTTGCTTTGAATCCGGTAACATAATCACTTTGTTTATTCCTGATGAAGAATGTAATCTTTTCATTGTTGTTTTTTTTAACTGTCAATGTAGCAGGGAAAGAGATCATTGTGAAAATTGATGTTGCAATCGATCACTTAGAGCAACTTCATCAAAGAATATTACAAGCTCCTGATACCTCGAAAATAAGGTTGAACGAGGAGTTCAAGCAATCGTTAAACGAATTGCTTCACGATGTTCGTTCCTTAACATATGATTTGTCTGCCTTGAAAAGCGTGTCAGTTTTAACGGCACCAAGGAATAAATTTAGAATTTATACATGGCCACTTGAGATTTCGCCTGGAAACTATGACTACTTCGGCTTCACTCAGTATTTACTCAATAAAAAATCCCGAAAAATTAAAGTAGTGGAGTTGGAAAACGCTGTATTTAATCTTACTCACGAAATGGATAAGTCTTATGAACCGACCCAGTGGAGAGGAGGATTGTATTACAGCCTCATCCCATCAAAGAAAAAAAACTCAAAAAATTTTTTACTATTAGGTTGGGACGGTCATAACAAACGCTCAACTAAAAAAATGATTGAGGTCATTTCGTTTACAAAAAAAGGAAATCCCGTTTTTGGAGCTCCAATTTTAAATTTTGAAGCAAAAGCAGTTAAAAAGAACTTTAGAGTAAAGCAACCAAAGGAAGTGACATATCAAGTGAAGTATCGTCATGAGTTTGAATATTCTTCAAAAGTAAGCATGATGCTACGTTATGATAAAGGGATGAAAATGGTAGTTTATGATCATTTGACCCCAATGAACCCAAAGTTAATCTCAGTGAAAGCGACCTACGTTCCTGACTATTCTTACGATGGGTTGTATTTGAAAAAGGGTAAATGGTACATGAAAAGTAACCTTGATTTAAGGAATGGAACCTTACCAAAAGCTAAAAAATATAAATCTTCAGATGTCAAGCAATAGCATTTGACTATTGTGGTAGTGAATATCGTTGCATTGTATTGATTTTGCATTGTTGATGTCTTGCTTGAGATAGACCCTGTCAGTAACGTTTTAGGGCTTTTTTTATGCTCAAAGTGGTGCAGAAGACACTGTTGTTTTGGTAACTTTATAGAGTGGAATCGCAGCAACATGGGTTGGTGGGAAGTTCAAGGATAAATTACACGATTAAAAAACTCATGAAAACGCTAAAAAAGCACGAAAATATTTGAAAAATCAAATTTAAAGTTGCAAATTTGCACTCCATTTTAGGATAAAAAGAATAGCTATGTCAAAGATTTGTCAAATTACAGGAAAGAAAGTGATGGTAGGTAACAACGTATCTCACGCAAAAAACAGAACGAAGAGAACATTTTTACCAAATTTGTTTGACAAAAAATTCTATGTAGAATCTGAAGGTAAGTATGTTACTTTAAGAGTTTCTGCAGCTGGTATCAGGAACATAGATAAAAAAGGAATTGAAATTGCAATGAAAGAGGCCAAAGCAAACGGTTATTTGTAAATTAAAATAATATCATTACATCAAAGCTTCGCAATTGCGAGGCTTTTTTTTTGTCCATGATATATACACAACCCAAACAGCTTTCATTACCTTAGTCTTATGTCAGATAATTACGCTTCACTGAAAGAAAAGCTAGACGAAGAATGTACTTTTCCCATGAAGTACATGTACAAATTTATTGTTCCAAAAGACAAAGTACAGGAAGTATTGCCTCATTTTGAAACAGCTGAGATAAGTACTAAAAGGTCAAAAACTGGCAAATATGTAAGTGTAAGTGCATTGGTGATGGCTTTCAGTTCGGACGACATCATAAGTAAGTACAAATCTATGGGGAATATTGAAGGAATGATATCGTTATGATGAAGTTTATACTGCGAAAAATGAAGGTTGAAAATCCTCGTGAAGTGAAGTATACCTTGCTTGATCAGGAGCATCCGTTGGTGATGAACGATTTAATAGGGAAAAAGATCACGTTGTTTCATACAGATAACAAGTACTGTTCGATATGTGGAAGCAATGTGAAAAAGTTTTATGGACAAGGGTTTTGCTATCCCTGTTTTATTAAAGCTCCTGAAAATTCAGAATGTATTATTCGTCCAGAACTTTGTCGAGGACATGAAGGAGAAGGTCGTGATGCTGATTGGGAGGAGCGAAACCATGTGCAAGCTCATGTAGTTTATTTGGCATTGACATCCGCTGTTAAAGTCGGAGTGACTAGAAAAGTGAGTACCGTGTCACGTTGGATTGATCAAGGTGCGTGGAAGGCAGTGGTACTGGCTGAAGTACCCAACAGATATTTGGCTGGTAAACTTGAAATTGCATTGAAAGCACACATGTCGGATAAAACAAATTGGCGAAAAATGCTTAAAAATGAAATGAATTTTTCTTTTGATTTAATCGCTTTTAAAAATGAAATTCTTGACTTAACCCCTGAAGAACTCAAGCAATACATAAAGAATGATCAAGAGGTGCTCGAAATTATTTATCCCGTGAAGGAATATCCAATAAAAGTTGCTTCTTCAAATTTTGATAAAACACCTGCAATATCAGGTACG
>JBLIAZ010000097.1:0-9578 GCA_047631875.1 Saprospiraceae bacterium | reverse complement strand
TTCTTCTGCTACCTCAACTACTTCAGCATCTTCAATTGCAGCTTCTACTTTTTCAGCAACAGGTGCAGTATCAGACGTTTTCTTTTTAGTTCTTCTTCTAGATTTTTTCTTACTAGAATTTGCATCTAACATGCTGTCATTGAAGTCAACCAACTCAATCATACACATCTCAGCACTGTCACCACTTCTGAATCCAGTTCTTAATATTCTTGTATACCCTCCTGGTCTTTCTCCAATTTTTGATGCTACACTGCTGAACAATTCTTTGATGGCATCCTTACTTTGCAAGTAAGAAAATGCTACCCTTCTTGAGTGTGTAGAATCTACTTTTGATCTTGTAATAATTGGCTCTACATATTTCCTCAACGCTTTCGCTTTTGCAACCGTCGTGTTGATTCTTTTATGTATTATTAGACTGGTTGCCATGTTTGAAAGCATTGCTTCTCTGTGGCCCTTTTGTCTACCTAAATGGTTAAATTTCTTTCCGTGTCTCATTACTAATTATTTTAGCGTATTCGCTTTGTCTTGTTTAATCTTTGTCTAAATACTTAGCTACGTTCATTCCAAAAGACAATCCTTTAGAAATCACTAACTCTTCTAACTCAGTCAACGATTTTTTACCGAAGTTTCTGAATTTTAATAAATCATTTTTATTGTACGAAGCTAAATCACCTAAAGTTTCTACGTCCGCAGCTTTCAAACAATTTAATGCTCTCACGGACAAGTCCATGTCAACCAGCTTAGTCTTAAGCAATTGCCTCATGTGTAATGAAGTTTCATCAAACTCTTCAGCAGCAGATTTCTCTTCAGTATCCAAAGTGATTTTCTCATCAGAAAACAACATGAAGTGGTGAATTAATATTTTAGCAGCTTCTTTTAATGCATCTTTCGGGTGGATTGAACCATCTGATTTGATTGTAATTATTAACTTTTCATAATCAGTCTTTTGCTCAACTCTAAAGTTCTCCACACTGTAATTCACATTTTTTATTGGAGTAAAAATAGAATCTACAAATAAAGTTCCTGCAGATGCACCTTCTTGTTTATTTTCTTCAGCGGGTACATATCCTCTTCCTTTTTCAATTGTGATTTCCATAGAAATTTTAACCGAAGACTCCATGTTGCAAATAACTAAATCCGGGTTTAAAATTTGAAACCCAGAAATAAATCCAGCTAAGTCGCCTGCTGTCAATTGATCTTTTCCTGATAAAGAAACATTGATCTTTTCGCTGTCTACATCATCAATTTGTTTTTTGAAACGTACTTGCTTCAAATTAAGCATGATTTCCGTCACATCTTCCACTACACCTTTTATGGTAGAGAACTCATGGTCAACACCCTCAATTCTAAATGAAGAAATTGCAAACCCTTCCAGCGAAGACAATAAAATTCTTCTTAAAGCATTACCAATTGTTAAACCAAACCCTGGCTCCAATGGACGAAATTCAAATTGTCCTTCAAAGTCATCAGACTCAATCATTATTACTTTATCTGGCTTCTGAAATGTTAATATCGACATATCTTTTGTTTTAAATACTTGTGATTACTTAGAATACAATTCAACAATTAATTGCTCATTGATGTTCTCTGGAATTTCTTCTCTTGTTGGCACTTGGATAAACTTACCCGCCAACCTTGTTTTGTCAAACTCAATCCACGAGAAAGTTCGAGCATTTGCTTCTAAAGAAGTAGAAATGATCTCCAGTGATTTAGATTTCTCTCGTACTGAAATAATATCTCCTTGCTGCACAATGTAAGACGGAATGTTTAATAGGCCTCCGTTCACCATGATGTGTTTATGATTTACTATTTGTCTAGCTCCACTCCTAGTAGGTGAAATACCCATTCTAAATACAACGTTGTCTAACCTAGCTTCACATAACTGCAACAAGTTTTCACCTGTAATACCTTTACTTCTTGAAGCTTCTTTAAACATATTAGAAAATTGCTTTTCTAAAATACCATAAGTGTACTTAGCTTTTTGCTTTTCTTCTAATTGAACTGCGTATTCCGATTTCTTACCTCTTCTTTTTGTATTTCCGTGTTGTCCCGGACCGTAGTTTTTTCTTTCCAAAACTTTATCAGGACCAAAAATTGGTTCTTGAAGTTTTCTTGCTATTCTCGATTTGGGACCTGTATAACGTGCCATAATGCTATTTTAAATTAAAATTTAAACTCTTCTCCTTTTCGGTGGTCTACAGCCATTGTGTGGCATAGGTGTGATGTCAACAATTTCAGACACCTCAATTCCCGAATTATGAATACTTCTGATTGCAGACTCACGTCCCCCTCCAGGTCCTTTTACAAAAACCTTTACTTTTCGTAATCCTCTATCGTGAGCAATTTTCGCACAATCTTCAGCGGACATTTGTCCAGCATAAGGAGTGTTTTTCTTGGAACCTCTAAATCCCATTTTACCAGCAGATGACCATGAAATCACCTGACCTTGGTTGTTCGTAAGCGATATAATTATGTTGTTGAAAGAGGCGTTAATGTGACATTGCCCCACAGCTTCAACCTTAACCTTATAATTCGCTTTTTTACTTGCTTTAGCCATAAATAAACATTTATTATAATCTGATTACCTACTTGGTAACCTTCTTTTTATTTGCAATCGTTTTTCTTTTCCCTTTTCTTGTTCGACAGTTATTCTTTGTCTTTTGACCTCTTAAGGGCAAACCTACACGGTGTCTTATCCCGCGATAAGAACCAATATCCATCAATCTCTTAATGTTCAACTGCACTTCAGATCTCAATTCACCTTCTACTGTTACGTCTTCGGTAATAAATTCCCTTATTTGCTTTGTTTCATCATCAGTCCAATCCTGAACTTTTCTGTTTTTATCAATCCCAATCTTTTCCAAAATTGTAACTGATAATGATCTTCCAATACCAAAAACATAAGTTAATGCGATTTCGCCTCTTTTGTTGTCTGGAATATCTACACCTGCAATCCTTGCCATAATATATTTATTTAATCTTTTATTCTAATTCTTTTCAGTAAACTCAGACTATCCTTGTCTTTGTTTAAACTTAGGGTTCTTCTTGTTTATCACATAAACCCTTCCTTTTCTTTTCACAATTTTACAATCGCTACTTCTCTTTTTTACAGATGCTCTAACTTTCATTTTGATAAGTTTTCTATTTATTTATATCTAAAGGTAATTCTACCCTTTGTTAAATCGTATGGTGACATTTCAATTTTTACTTTATCTCCAGGTAAAATTTTAATATAATGCATTCTCATTTTACCTGAAATATGCGCAGTAATTACGTGCCCGTTTTCCAATTCAGCTCTGAACATTGCATTTGATAATGCTTCAATAATAGTTCCGTCTATCTCTATTGATGCCTGTTTTGCCATACTTTAAACAAATTCTACGTTATTCTTTTTTAATACTTCTTCTATAATTTCGAACGAAGATAATACTTCTGCTCTATCTTTCATAACTACGATGGTATGCTCAAAATGTGCACTCGGTTTATCATCAGCCGTTTTCACTGACCACCCATCATTTAACCATTTAACTCTCGCTGTCCCCATGTTTATCATTGGCTCAATAGCAAGCACTAAACCTTCCATTAATTTTATTCCTCTTCCTCTAGCTCCAAAGTTAGGTACTTGCGGCTCTTCATGTAATTCCTTACCAACACCGTGACCTACTAACTCTCTCACTATCCCATATCCTTTCACTTTAGATTGAATAGCAAAACTAATGTCGCCCAATCTATTCCCTTCCACGGCAGCTTCAATTCCAGCGTAAAGTGCATCTTTAGTGTTTTTAAGCAACGCCTTCGTTTCTTCATCTACCTCTCCAATACAGTATGTATAGGCTGAATCTCCATAAAAACCATTTTTATAAACTCCACAATCAATTGATATAATGTCTCCATCTTCCAACGGTTTGTCATTTGGAATTCCATGAACCACTTCCTCATTGGGAGAAGCACACAACGTATTTGGAAACCCTTGATATCCTTTAAAAGCTGGAATTGCATCATTATCTCTAATGAACTCTTCAGCTCTTTTATCAAGCTCCAAGGTTGTAACTCCTGGTTTTATTAACTCAGCCACAACAGCATGAGATTTTGCAACAAGTAAAGAACTCTCTCTAATTAACTCTATCTCCTCCTTCGTCTTATAATAAATCTTATTTTTCATTACAAGTGTACTATCAAATACCTCCTAATGGTGAAGACTCACTTAAGGACTCTCCTCCACGTAACTTTCCAGTTTTCATCAAACCATCATAATGTCTCATTACCACATAATTGTCAATTTGCAACATGGTATCCAATACCACACCTACCATAATTAACAAAGACGTTCCCCCAAAGAAGTATGAAAATTCATTGGACACCCCTCCTAATCTTGCAAAATAAGGAAGTATAGCTATCGACGCTAAAAACAAAGAACCTGGAAAAGTAATTTTTGTCATTACATTATCAATGAAATTAGCCGTGTCGACACCGGGCTTTACCCCAGGAATGTAAGCACCTTGCCTTTTGAAATCATCTGCCATCTGTCGAGGGTTGATGATCATTGCAGTATAGAAATAAGTAAAAATCACAATGAATAATGCTGTGGTTAAACTGTACCAAATAGTATTAGGGTTTGCAATTTCTTGAAAAACACCTTTTGTAGTATCTCCTAAAAAACTAGCTGTTGCTAGCGATTGTGGTAAAAACATAATTGCTTGAGCAAAAATGATTGGCATTACACCCGCCATAGCGACTTTAAGCGGTAAATATCTACGACCTCCGTTTTGAGTCTTGTTGATAGCTCCTCCAGCAATCATCTGCTTTGGATATTCTAAAGGCACTTTTCTAACTCCTTTAATTACAAGAATTGTGAACAATATTATGAAGAACCAAATGATCATTTCAACAAATATAAAAAGTAAACGACCGCCAGCTGCATCTTCTAATTTCGTTAAAAATTCCGCAAAAAAGGCTTGAGGTAACCTTGCGATGATCCCAACTGTAATCAGCAAAGACACACCGTTCCCAACACCTTTTTCAGTAATTTTTTCACCTAACCACATAATGAACATGGTACTTGCAACAATTATTGCTACTGCAGTAACGTTGAAAAATAAACCAGGAGAAATTATAGATTCAGGAGGAATGTAAGCAGCCAGATAAGTAGGGGCTTGCACAACTGTAACAACAATAGTCAACAGTTTAGTATAGGTTTGCATTTTCTTCCTGCCACTTTCTCCTTCTTTTTGCAATTTCTGAAATTGTGGTACTGCCATTCCTAGTAACTGGATCACAATGGAGGCAGTTATGTAAGGCATAATACCTAACGCAAAAATAGATGCTCTTGAAAAAGCACCTCCTGCAAACTGGTTAATTAAGGCAACAATTCCATTGTCCCCTTGTTGGCTTAAAGCCTTAGTAAGTATTGTAGAATCAACTCCAGGGATTATCACAAAAGATCCTAATCTATAAATTAATATAAATAGGACTGTGTAAAGAATTCTTTCCTTTAATTCCTTGATTGCCCAGATGGACTTAAGTTTTTCTACAAGCTTCTTCATTCTTACAATTGAGTTACTGTACCACCTTTACTTTCAATCGCCTCTTTTGCAGAGCTAGAAAATGCATGAGCAGTAACACTCACTTTATCAGACAATTCACCTCTACCTAAAATCTTTATCAACTCCTTTTTAGAAGCTAATCCATTGGCAACAATCACTTCCATATCAAATTCCTTGATTCCCTTTTCAGACGCAAGTTTTTGCAATGTACTGATGTTGATAGCTTTATACTCAACCCTATTTGGGTTCGTAAATCCAAATTTAGGAACTCTCCTTTGAAGTGGTTGTTGTCCACCTTCAAAACCAATTTTTCTAGAATACCCAGACCTTGATTTTTGACCATTGTGACCTCTTGTAGAAGTACCACCTTTGCCTGACCCTTCACCTCTTCCAATTCTTTTTCCTGACTTAACAGATCCCGAAGCGGGTTTTAAATTATTTAATTCCATGAGAAATTATTTTGTAATTTTTTGTTCGTTATTTTTCTACTTTAACCAAGTGCTTGACAGCATTCACCATTCCTAATATCTGAGGAGTGTCTTCGTGTTCAATCGTTTGATTTAGTTTCGTAAAACCAATAGCTCTGAGGGTATCTTTTTGTCTTTTGGGACGGTTGATACCACTTTTCACTTGTGTAATCTTAATCTTAGCCATCTTATTTATCCTTTAAAAACTTTTTCAAGTGTTATTCCTCTTTGTTGAGCAATCATTTTTGCATCCCTTAATTCAGTCAAAGCTAACATTGTTGCCTTAACTACGTTGTGTGGATTTGAAGACCCTTTTGATTTAGCAAGAACATTCTTAATTCCTACAGATTCTAATACAGCTCTCATTGCACCTCCAGCAATTACACCAGTACCGTGAGAAGCTGGTTTAATAAAAACTTGTGCTCCTCCATACTTACATTCTTGCTCGTGTGGTATAGTTCCTTTATAAATTGGAACTTTTACTAAATTCTTTTTAGCATCATCAATACCTTTTACGATTGCTTCAGACACTTCATTCGCTTTTCCTAAGCCTTGTCCAACAACGCCATCTTCATTTCCTACAACTACTATTGCAGAAAAACTAAAATGCCTACCCCCCTTAGTAACTTTCGTTACACGGTTTATTGCAACCAATCGATCTTTTAATTCAGTATCAGTTGATTTTACTTTACTCGTGTTTTTTCCTAAACTCATAATTAAAATTTAATGCCTCCTTCACGAACAGCTTCAGCTAATGCCTTTACACGTCCATGATACAAATATCCATTCCTATCGAAAACTACGTTTTCAACTCCCGCTGACAACGCCTTTTCCGCTATTTTCTTTCCAACTAGTTGAGCTACCTCAACTTTTGAGCCCTTAGCTCCAGTTAATTCTTTTCCGTTCGATGCAACAGACACTAATGTTTTTCCACTTAAATCGTCTATGATTTGAGCATAAATGTCTTTGTTACTTCTGAATACAGACAACCTTGGTTGTTCTTGTGTACCAAAAATTCTTTTTCTGATACTTTTTCTGACTCGAACTCTTCTTATTGTTTTCTTAGTTCCCATTTCTAAATCTATTTAGCTGCTGATTTACCAGCTTTTCTTCTAAGGTTTTCACCTACATATTTAATACCTTTCCCTTTATACGGCTCTGGCTTTCTTAATGATCTAAGTTTTGAAGCTACCATTCCAATTAATTGTTTGTCATGAGACTTGAAAGTAACTATTGGGGGTTTCCCTTTAGATTGCTCAGCAGTCGCTTTCACCTCTGCAGGTAATTGAAAAACAATGTTGTGAGAATATCCTAAACTCAACTCTAATGTATTTCCCTTGATTACAGCTCTGTAACCTACACCTATAAGCTCTTGTTTAGTTTCATACCCCTCACTCACCCCAATGACCATGTTGTTAATCAAAGCTCTAAACAACCCATGCTTAGCTCTTAAATCTTTTGTGTCATTTGTTCTTGAAACTACAATTTGGTTTTCAGCTTTCTCCACCTTAATTCCCTCTGTAACTTCTTGAGTAAGTTCTCCCAATTTACCTTTTACAGTAACCACTGATCCTTGAACATTAACCTCAACTCCTTGAGGTACTGTTATTGGCGCATTTCCTATTCGTGACATTTCTTTACTTTTTTAATAAATGTGACATAAAACTTCTCCTCCGACTCCTTGATCTCTGGCTTCCTTATCAGTAATAACTCCTTTAGAAGTAGAAACAACTGCAATCCCAAGACCGTTCAATACTCTCGGCAATTCAGTAGCACCAACATACTTTCTATACCCTGGCTTACTAATTCTTGTCAATTTCTTGATAGCAGAAACCTTAGTTGTAGGGTCATACTTTAATGCAATTTTTATTGTCCCTTGAGGTCCATTGTCATTTTCAAACTTGTAGTTCAAAATATAACCCTTATCAAACAATATTTTTGTGATTTCTTTCTTAGTGTTCGATGCAGGAATATCAACAATTCTATGTGCCGCTTTTACAGCATTACGAACCCTAGTTAAATAATCAGCTATTGGATCAGTTACCATTTTCTTTTCTTTAATTTATTATAATACAATTACCAGCTGGCTTTTCTAACGCCTGGTATTAAACCTTGGTTAGCCATTTCTCTAAAACAAATCCTAGATATCCCAAACTGTCTCATGTAACCTTTTGGTCTTCCCGTCAGTTTACACCTGTTGTGTAATCTGATTGGATTAGAATTTCTTGGAAGTTTTTGCAAACCATCATAATCACCAGCCGCCTTTAAAGCTTTCCTTTTTTCAGCATATTTATCAACAAGTTTAGCTCTCTTAACCTCTCTTGCTTTCATTGATTCTTTTGCCATACTACTTAGTTTCAGTTTTAAATGGAAGTCCGAATTCTTTTAACAAAGCATATCCTTCATCATTAGAATCAGCACTCGTTACAAAAGTGATGTCCATTCCTATTAATTTATCAATTTTATCTATTTCAATTTCAGGAAAAATAATTTGTTCCTTGATCCCTAAAGTGTAATTTCCTCTACCATCAAATTTATTTTTGATCCCTCTAAAGTCACGAACCCTTGGCAAAGCCACAGCTACTAATCTTTCAAGAAACTCGAACATTTGATTTCCTCTCAAAGTAACCATCGCGCCTATTGGCATCCCCTTTCTTAACTTAAAATTGGAAATGTCCTTTTTAGAATAACAAGTAACAGCCTTTTGACCAGCAATTATTGACAATTCTTTTACGGAATTTTCAATTAACCTTTTGTCAGAAACGCCATCACCAATTCCTTGGTTCAAAACTATCTTCGTTAGGCTAGGAACCTGCATTGCAGATTTATAACCGAACTTTTCTTTCAACGCAGGAGTTATTCTGTCGACGTACTCCTTTTTCATTGTTGGTGTATACTCTCCCATTATTCTAAAATCTTATCTGTTTTCTTTGCAAATCTTTGCATTTTCCCTTCTAGTTCTTTCCTTCCAACTCTTGTAGCAACATCACCATCAAGTAACATCACATTAGAAATATCAATAGCCGCTTCTTGTTCTACAATTCCTCCTTGAGGACTTTCTGCAGACGGTTTAGTGTGCTTTTTTACCATTTTCACACCTGCTACTATCAATTTTCGGTTAGCATTCAACACTTTCAAAACAACTCCAGATACACCTTTGTTATTTCCGGTAATTACCTTAACAGTATCACCTTTCTTTATTTTTAATTTATTTGCCATAACTATTTGTAATAAAATACTAAAGCACTTCTGGTGCTAAAGAAGCTATTTTCATAAAATTCTTTTCTCTTAACTCTCTTGCAACAGGTCCAAAAATACGTGTTGCTTTCATTTCTCCAGTAGTATTTAAAATAACCACTGCGTTGTCATCAAATCTGATATAGGAACCATCTTTTCTTCTTACCTCTTTTCTCGTTCTGACCACGACGGCCTTAGCCACTTCACCTTTTTTAGAATTCCCAGATGGTGACGCACTTTTAATAGAAACAACTATCTTGTCCCCTAGAGAAGCATAACGTCTTCCTGTACCTCCTAATACTCTGATGCACAAAACTTCTTTTGCTCCACT
>JBLIAZ010000096.1:0-9638 GCA_047631875.1 Saprospiraceae bacterium | reverse complement strand
CTTTTTTTATCTCCTACCGCTACTGGTACTGAATAATCATAACCAGCAAGCAATATATCCCGAAATGGATTCCTAAATTGATTTTCATCAATGGACTCTAAATCATTGTCCAATTCTTCAATATCAGCAGTATTAGCCAATGAATCGTCATCCTTCGCTTTTTCAACTTCTTCATTTTGACCCTCCACTTTTTGCGTCACTGATTCGGTACTGTCTTTTTCCGCTTCCTTATTATACAATAACTCATAAGCTTCAGATAATCCAACTACCTCTTTCTGCAAGTCTCTCCATTTGTAGACATCCCAAAATTCCAGATTGGCAGACCCTTGTAATAATTCCCTTACCCTTTTTAAATCTTTTACACCTGGTAAATCTACTACGATACGTCCCGTAGCACCCATTTTTCGAATATCAGGCTGAGCAATACCAAATTGCTTTACCCTTGACCTTAATACTTCGTTTGCTTGATTAAGAGCTTGTGTTGAATATTCAGTCAGCTTTTCTAGTACTTCCTCATCGGTTGTTTGAGGAGTAAATTCACTGTCCCTAGTCACAAACCAAGTCACAAAAGGTTGCGATGGACCAACTTCTTTAAACGCTTCATAAAATAGATCGACATAAGAAGATTGTTCAGATTTTTGTAATTCGGTGGTCCTTTCAGCTACTTTTTTGAAAAAAGGAGTCTTAGCATTTTCACCAGCCATGGAAGCAACCAATTCACTCATTGAAATTTCCAAAGTCACACTTACTCCTCCACGCAAATCCAATCCAAGGTTAATTTCCCTCTTTTTACATTCCATGTAGGTGTATCCCATCCATACAATGTCATCTCGTTTGTCTTCCAATATTTTTAAATACTCTTGATTTGATGAAGAACCAGCCTCCTCTTGAGCATCTTTTTCTACTTGTTTAGTAAAGTAAGTAAACGACATCTCCCACAAACAAATCAGTGAAAGAACAAGGATTACAATTTTAATTGTGTTTTTATTTTGCATGTCAAAAATTAAATAGGTCTGTTTTTAGCAATAATCCGCAAATATATTAAAGTATCGCTTAAACCGAACAGCTTTTCGGGAAAATTAGGAGAATAATTTTCATACTTTTGCATGACCACACGGACGCCATGAAAAACAAAAAAGTTTACACCTTATTTTTCTTTTTACTGCTGTACATTGCAATTCAATCAGTATGGTGGATGTACAGCATTTATAAACTTTCCTCACAACTGTATTCCGCGCAAGAATTAGACGCCAAAAAATGGATGATTTTTGGTGAGGGAGCTGTCTTTTTATTGATTTTATTGCTAGGTTTTATATTTTCTGTCCGCACCTTAAAAAAGGACTTGAATTTGTCCGTGCAGCAAAAAAACTTTCTGATGACAGTCAGCCACGAATTAAAAACCCCCATAGCAAGCATCAAGCTGTACCTACAAACATTACTCAAACGAGACCTGGAACCGGAAAAACGCCGAGAAATTTTAACCAAATCCTTGTCCGATACTGAAAGACTAAACAACTTAGTGGAAAGCATATTATTGGCAACAAAAATTGACGATCACTCCCTGTTCATGCACAAAACCGATATAAACTTATCACAGCTCGTACAAGAAACTACTTTGAAGCTGATGGAATCAAATACCAAAAAACTAGACTTTGAATTTTTTATTGAAGAGGAAATAAGTTTAAGTGCGGATGTCAATTCAATGGTATCAGTTGTGTCGAACCTTGTGGGGAATGCCATTAAATACAGTCCTGAAAAATCAACCGTGACCGTCACTTTAATTGACAAAGACACTCACCTTATTTTTAGCGTGGCTGACCAGGGAAAAGGAATCCCTCAAGAAGAAAAAAACAAAATTTTCAATAAGTTTTATCGTATTGGGGATGAAAACACAAGGAAGGAACAAGGTACGGGCTTAGGGTTGTTCCTTGTAAAGTATCTGGTGGGACAGCACAATGGTACCATTTCCGTGCAAAAAAATCCTCCTAAAGGTGCTATATTCGCGTGCAAGTTCAATACGATTACCTAAACAAACTAATACTATGTCAAAAAAGAAATTTGTCCTAATCATCATGGATGGCTGGGGTCACGGAGATAAAAGCAAGTCTGATACTATTTTTAACGCCAACACACCTTTTGTAGACAGCTTATATAGTGACTATGCTAATGCTGAACTTGTCACCTATGGGGAAGAAGTAGGATTACCAGAAGGGCAAATGGGAAATTCAGAAGTTGGTCATTTAAACATTGGAGCTGGACGAATTGTATACCAGGATTTGGTGAAAATTAACATTGCCGTAAAAGACAAAACCTTTTTTGACAATCCAGTGCTGGTAGATGCATTGACTTATGCAAAGAAAAACGATAAATCTGTACATTATGTAGGATTGGTTTCTGAAGGAAGGGTTCACTCTTCACAAGCACATTTACACGCTTTATGTGATATGGCTAAGCAATATGGAGTAGATGATGTTAACATCCATGCTTTTACTGACGGACGAGACTGCGATCCTAAATCTGGATTACAATGCATTACAAACTTGGAGAATCACTTGAAAGATTCAAATGGTAAAATTGCTACCATAACTGGTCGTTATTATGCTATGGACAGAGATAAAAGGTGGGAACGCGTTGCTAAAGGTTATGATGTTATGGTTAATGCCAGAGGAACACATTCCAAGGACGCTATTACCTCTATCCAAGCGTCTTACGATGCAGGAATTACAGATGAATTTGTTGAACCTGTATTAATGGTTGATGAAAATGATGAACCTATAGGTCAAATTAAAGAAGGAGACGTGGTTATATGTTTCAATTACCGTACTGATAGATGCAGAGAAATTACTCAAGCTTTGTCACAACAAGATTTCCCGGAGCAAAACATGAAAAAAATGGATTTGCATTACGTTACGATGACTAAATACGATGAGTCATTTAAAAAAGTGAACATTGCATACAAAAAAGACAATTTATCAAATACAATGGGTGAGGCATTAGAAACTGCTGGAAAAACTCAAATAAGGATTGCAGAAACTGAAAAATACCCTCATGTTACTTTCTTTTTCTCAGGAGGTCGTGAAGCTGAATTTAAAGGAGAAAGTCGATTGATTGCAGCTTCACCTAAAGTGGCTACGTACGATCTACAACCAGAAATGAGCGCCCCAGAGATCACCGAAAAAATATGTGCCGCTTTTAAGGTTGGTGAAGTTGATTTCGTTTGCATGAATTTCGCAAATCCTGACATGGTTGGCCATACTGGAATTTACGATGCGATAAAAAAAGCTTGTGAAACTGTTGATGCTTCGGTTCAAAAGGTAGTAGAAACTGGTCAAGAAAATGGGTACAGCTTTGTAATAATAGCTGATCATGGAAACGCAGATTTTTCAATTAACCCTGATGGGTCACCACATACGGCGCACACTACAAATCCAGTTCCAATTTTCTTGTTAGACAATGATTACAAGTCAGTTAAAAATGGGAAACTAGGTGACCTTGCTCCTACCATTTTAAAGATGATGGACGTAGAGATACCAAAAGAAATGACTGGAAACATTTTAGTATAAAACAAAAATAGTGTTTCTTTGACGACGATTAAAAACATTCAAACAAATTTTAAATTAATATTATGACAACAAAAGCAGCAAATTACAAAGTGCCATTTATCTTAATGGTAATTTTGTTTTTCTTATTTGGATTCCTGACTGTACTAAACGGACAGCTTCAAGGACCAATGAAAGCCTTATTTGAATTATCTAACACTGAATCTACATTTTTAACATTTGCTTTTTTTACAGCATTTGTCGTAACTGGAGCTCCAGCTGGTATGTTAATTGACAAAGTTGGCTACAAAAAAACTTTAGTGGTTGCATTATTAGTGGTTGCAGGAGCTTTAGCAACTTTCTACGGAGCAGCAATCGCAGTTTCATTTCCAATATTTGTTGTAGCGTCTTTTATTCTTGGTGCTGGAATTACAATGTTACAAGTAGTTGCGAATCCATATATCGCAGCTTTGGGAACTCCTGAAACATCAGGAAGTAGGATTAACTTAGCCGGGGCATTTAATTCATTAGCTACTACAATTGCTCCCTATTTTGCCGCTTTTGTAATCTTTGGTGGAAAAGACATGGACAACTTAAAGGTTGGCGACGTTGAAATCCCTTACATCGGATTGACCGTTTTCGCACTTTTACTAGCCGCTTTGTTCAGCAGGGTAACATTACCAAACATTAACCAAAGTGCTAAAAAAGAATCTGATTCTACTGAAAACAATGACAAACCAGCAAAACTAGAAGGAACCGCGTGGAAATTTAGTCATTTAACAATGGGAGTACTAGCAATATTTTGCTACGTTGGAGCTGAAGTTGCCTCAGGAAACAACCTTAAATTATACTTAGAAGACTTAAAGTGGGATCCTGCAGCAGTTACTCTTAGAATTACTCTTTATTGGGGAGGTTTAATGGTAGGTAGATTCATTGGGTCATCTATCTTCAAAAATGTTGATAATAGAAAAGGATTGGTAGTTGCCAGTTTAGGAGCTATGGCTTTGACTTTATTAGGGACATTTATATCTGGAGAAATGGGTGTTTGGGCATTAACTTTTGTTGGACTGTTTCATTCTGTGATGTGGGGTTATATCTTTGGTTTAGCAATTGACAAATTAGGTCCATATGTAAATCAAGGTTCTGGTTACTTATTAATGGGTGTATTTGGAGGTGCTGTGATTCCAATGGCTCAAGCTAAATTAGCTGATATCACCGGAGACTGGAAAATCACTTTCTTATTCATCGCGCTATGTCAAGCTTATATGTTGTTCTACGCATTGGTAGGGTCAAGAATCAAAAAATCAGCTGTATAATTCAGCTTTAAATTTTATACAAAAAGCCTCGCATTTTGCGGGGCTTTTTTATTTGAACTAAGCTGCTTATTTTCACATCATGGAATTCACAAAGCTTGAGAAAAGAGTATATATAATAAGTGCTTTGTCATTTATACTTGCTGCTGTGTTTTCAACTGGTTACCATCACTTTGATGAGCATTTCCAGATATTAGAGTTTGCTGGGTTAAAACTGGGAATGACAGAAGCCCAGAACTTACCGTGGGAATTTAGGGAACAAATGCGCCCGGCTATCCAGCCTGGGTTAACGGTTTTATTGTACAAAACGTTATCGTTCTTTGGAATGAGTAGTCCGTTTACTTTTACACTGTTTACAAGGCTCCTTACAGCTCTATTGAGCTTTACAGCAGTACATTTTATATACTTACATTTCAAAGCTGAGTTTATCTCCGAACAAATTAAAAAATGGTTTCTGTACTTTTCCTTCTTGTTGTGGATCATTGTGTACAATGGTGTAAGGTTTTCTTCGGAAAATTGGTCTGAACTACTTTTCCTCACAGTCTTTTTACTGTACTTCAAAAAAGAACAAAAAAACAGCCTGCAATTTTTCACCATGGGTTTACTCATGGGCTTTTCCTTTTTATTCAGGTACCAAACTGCCGTGATGACAGTTGGGTTTTTCGCTTGGATGCTTTTCATCAACAAAGAAAAAATAGCAAACCTACTTGTCTTAAGCACGGGGGTGATTGGGGTTATTGCTATTGGAGTACTAATTGACAAGTGGTATTACGGAGAATGGGTATTCAGTGCCTGGAATTATTTCGAACAAAATATCCTTCTGGGAAAAACCGAATTCAGTGGTACCTCTCCTTGGTATTGGTACTTCACACAAACCTTATTACAAGGAATCCCTCCTTTGAGTATTTTACTCATTTGCGGTGTGTTAGGTTACTTAGCCTTGTTCAAAAAAACGGCGGTCACATGGATTGTATTTCCTTTTTTATTGATTCACTTCTTAATCGCTCACAAGGAAATCAGGTTCTTTTACCCTGTGTTGTTTTTGGTTCCTTACATGATGATGAAAATGATTCAAAAATTAAATGAGGGAAAACTTCAGGGTTTGATTCAAAGAAAGGGATTCACTGTTTTCATGAAAGTCGTGTTTTTTGCTAATCATTTGTTTTTGATTTTGGTGGTTTTCAAACCTGCAGACAGCAACATTTCCTTGTATAAGACTTTGTACTTCGATTACCAAGAACCCACGACATTGTACTTTTTAGAAAAAAACCCATACGTTCGGGTTCGTGACATTCATCTTTACAAAAGAAAAGACCTCAACATGGTACAAATAGTTGATGTCGGCGAAATACCTGAAAATTCACCTACCAAATCAATTGTAGTATTTACCAACAGAAACAACCCCGAGGGGTTTGAAAACACCCACAAACTGATTTACAAGTCATTCCCAAGTTGGATGTCTCATTTTAACTTTAACAACTGGATGAGGCGAAGTAAGTCATGGTATGTATACGATTTTGAGAACAAATGACAATCTTTTAATTGTCTCATAAATTGCCTTCCACTACCCTTTTTCTACCTTTTTTTTCATTTCGCGACTTCCTTGCAAGGTGAAGGAAAACATGTAAAAAAAGACAAACAATACTATCCCTGCTTGGCGTTCGAGCATAGCTTCAGTGCAAAAAATAAAAACAAAACAAAGTAGCATGATTTTATTACCGTCGAATTCATTGACAAATAGAGGAACCAGTATAATTGCTAATAAAATCAGCAAACCAAACAAGCCAACACTTAAGCAAGTCTGCACAAATTGATTGTGAGTATTAAATGCGCCTTCAAAAGCATAACTCCAACCATGTGATTTATAAAATTTCATTAAATGGCTTTGTTCATTACCAACTCCAACACCGAAAAGCCAATTGCTACCAATAATTTCAGGAGCATTTCTACTGATCTTATACCTAAAAGCAGTAGCACTGCCGGAAACATTATAATGCTCTAAACTTGAAAATCTAGAAACAACGCTGTCCTTTATTTTTGAATATGAAACAGGCATAAGTGCAACCAGCAACAATGGGAAAACAAACACTGCCACATATAAAATCATTTTTTTTACATCCTTAAAGAGCAGATAAAAAAAGAAGAATATTAACACGATCAACGCAGAAATTAAAACTGCTTTACTTAGCAAAAACACCAAATGGACAACAAGTATTAACAATAAAATCATCTGAAGGGTCTTTTTTACCCAACTACCCTTCACTTTAACTATCCTACCAAACAAAAAGATAATAGATATCAAAACGTTACTTCCAAAATAAGTAGGGTGCGTAAAAAGAGAGTAATTTATATAAAACGGTAGAAAACCTTGGCTTTTAAAGAATAACAGCGCTTGAACATCAAGGAATAACAGGGTTAATGCTACTCCGGTAAAATAAATTAAAAACAAAGAGTATTTGTATTTCACAAAGAAAAACCTGTTGGTTAACAAAATGAAGGGCACCACCAGTAAACTCAACTTTTTTGTTAGTTCATCCATGGACCCATTAAATTGAGCTATAAACCCTGCAGAAAATAGGTAGGCAAGAAATAACAAACTAAAGCCTTTGAATGCCCAATTGTCCCACAGTTTTTTTAGAGTAAACTTTTCTGTAACAAACCCAAACCCCAACATGATCACTATAAATAACGGCAACAACGTTTGAGTGTTTTCTCCGTCAAAAAATGCGAAGAGCTTTCCATTGAAGGGCAACAAAAACATCAATCCTGCAGAAGCAATGAAAAATATTTTTTGTCCAATTTTTTTAACTAATTCCACTCAGCCCTTTTCTCAAATTTAAACATTTGACCGGTAGTGCCGCTTTTCTTAATTTAGAATTGCTAACAATACTATGTACAAAAGCTAACGTGATGTTTTTTTACTTTTGGAAGACGGGACTTCTTTCCTTAAGACGAACCGATAAAGCCCTATCAAATAACCAAATCCATAACTAAAATGTAATATTGTAAAAACTTTAATCACTGAGAATACAGTTGTTATTTTAGTTGTCTGTCTTAAGGAGAAAAGCAACGCCCCTAATATATAACACACAAAACCAGTTGCATAGATCAATTGAAAAAGTTGTGGTAAAATAACTACTACTGGAACAGCCAACAAGTACAAAACAAAAAACAACGGAACTATCTGTCTCACTGAGGTTACAGCTTTATGCTTGACATTAACAAACACTTTCCAATAGCCATACTGATAATACTGCCTAAATAATTTAGGATAACTTCCCCGCACATAATAATTTGAGACTATAGATTTATCGAACCATATTTTGAATCCCTTCTTACCTATGCGAAAATTAAATTCATCGTCTTGGTTCCGTACCAAATCTTCATCAAAATATCCAGCCTTGTCAAAAACTTCTTTTTTATATGCTCCAAAAGCCACTGTATCCACGTAACCATCCTTTCCCCCAGTTCTAAATTTTGCATTTCCGACACCAAAAGGACTTGACATAGCTAATCCTATTGTTTCAGCTACAATGTTTTCGTACACATTTTTAATGACACCACCTGCGCAACCTATACTAGGGTCTTTTCTCAATGTATCAACCGAATGATTTATGAAATTTTTGTCAACAGTAGCGTGGGCTCCTAAAATTATTTTTACTTCTGAATCATCTGATTTCAACCCTATATTCAATGCAAAAGGGGTTACTTTTTTGACATTATCCAATAAGCTAATGTATGAATACTGACTCTCAAAATCACGGACAATAGTTCTTGTGCCGTCTTCACTCATTCCATCAACAACAAATACCTTGATTAAGTCTTTTGAGTAATTACAATCCACTATTGATTGCAAACATTTTCCTATGTATGCTTCTTCATTTCGACAAGGTATCGTGACAGAAACCCTCATTTCAATAAAAGGCTTTTGTAAAGTGCAATTAACTTACCCTCTTCGATGGTCCAATTGTACTTATTCCATACCATTTCCCTGCCATTTTTCCCCATTTCTGCAGCCATATTAGGATTTTCGACAAACATCTTTACTGCCTCCGCTATTTCTTTTGGCGATTCAGGATTTACACAAACGCCACATTTGTTTCCTTCTACTATTTTTTTCCATAACGGAAAATTTGACGCTATGACTGGTATACCCTCATACATGTATTCAAACATTTTTATCGGTAAGGAGTCCAAATAATTTGGGAGTGGTTTCAACGTTACTAATCCCACTATGCTTCCTTTTATTAATTGCCTTATCTCTTGTCTTGTGATATACCCCAACTCTTCTACACTTCCCCACCCTTCTACGAGAGTCAGTTCTTTCCGGAACTCTTCAGGACTATACCTTCCTGCTAACTTTAATTTTAAATCAGGTAGCAAGTCCATGGCTTTTATCAAATCTAATATCCCTCTGTTAGCAGAAATCCCTCCAGCATAACATAAGTAATTTCCTTTCGATTGGAGTTGTTTCACTTCATCCTTTACAAGGATTGGATAATTGTTAACGTCTATGACATTCTTATTAATTTTCTCAAAACGTTCTTTAATAAAAGGAGTCGCCGCAACAACGGCATCAAGCCTCTTCACAATGTAATCCTCGTATTGTTCAAAGGAATACGATAAGAGTTTCCTTAACATTTTAGGAATCCAATATTTACCTAAAATCTGCCTAGGTAAATCTTCATGAGCGTCGTAAATTACGATTTTACCTTTTCTCTTTAACTTTAAGGCGATGCGTAAAAGTTCAGGATCATGAAGATGGTAAACTTCAGCATCAACCTCT
>JBLIAZ010000095.1:0-9640 GCA_047631875.1 Saprospiraceae bacterium | reverse complement strand
ACGAGCCTGGTGGTATACTCGTATTAGAAGTTAAAAACAGGGACTATTCTTTAGCTCAAGCGGCGCAAATTGTAGAAAGTGACAATGCGAAAATATTAAGTTCGTACACTTATGGCAATGACAACACATTAACCTTAGACCTGGTTTTAAAAATCAACACAAAAGACTTATCGACCATCATCAGTGCTTTTGAAAGGTACAATTACATTGTTAAAAACAGTTACCACGAAAGCAGGTTTGATGAGGACATGCAGGGGCGCTATGACCAGTTCATGAATTACCTTAACATGTAGTGTTGGATGAAGTGTTGGATGAAGTATTTATTGTGCATCGTGTTCAGTGTTTGTGTGTTCGGTGCTCATGCTGGAATTGTAAAAAAAATCAATCTTTCAGGAAACAAAATCACCAAAAGGCATGTCATTTTAAGGGAATTAACTTTCCTGCTAAATGACACCATCGACCAAAATGATTATTCAATACACGTTAAGAAAAGTCAAAATAATTTACTGAATACCTCTCTTTTTAATTTTGCGACCATCACATTCAAGGACACCCTTCAACATACTGAAGTCAATATTAAAATTGTTGAGCGATGGTATATTTGGCCGGAAGTAATTTTAAAATTTCAAGAAAGAAATTTTACAGAATGGCTCAAAAGCAGAGATTTTTCAAGAATTGATTATGGTTTGTACATTTCCCATTTTAATTTCAGAGGCAGAAAAGAGAAACTACAGCTTCAATTTAAAACCGGATTTAACAGCAAAATTGGAATCCTTTACAAAACACCTTACCTAACAAAAAAATCAAAAACGGGCTTAAGTATTGGATTGTCCTACAACACTCAAAATGAAGTGCATACTGGTATTGACAGTCTTAATAAAATGTTGTATACCAAAGAAACTGACGGTATATTACGCGAAAGCTACAGACTTCATTTGGAATACAACAGAAGGAGCAATTTATACACCATGCATTATTTAATGTTTGACTACGAAGACATGCGTTTAAAAAACGGGCTCCAAAGCATCAATGATGTATTCGCTATTGGTAAAAATGAACTCCAATTCATGAGCTTTACATACAAATTCAAAAATGACCAAAGAGATTCCAAAAACTATCCTTTGAATGGTTACTACACTGATATCGAAATTAAAAAGTACGGCATAGGAATTGACCAATCGGGTTTAAACATTACTCGATTTGCTGCAAATTACAGGGACTATTACTTTTTGAGTTCAAGGTGGTATTTATCTTATGGGATTTATGGCGAACTATTTTCAATCGAAGACATCCCTTTCTTTTTACAAGACGGTTTAGGATTTCGAGAATACGTGAGAGGTTATGAGCCTTACGTTTTGTTTGGTCAATTTTCAGGAACAGCAAAGCTTAATTTTAAATATCAGCTTATCACTCCAAAAATTTACACAGTGCCTTTTGTTAAAACTGAAAAATTTAGCAAAATTCATTTCGCAATCTTCAGTAACATATTCATTGACGCTGGCTATGTGCACAATAAGGTGTCAAGTTTCAGACGATTAAACAATGAATTATTACTTGGGACTGGAGTAGGATTAGACTTTGTCACGTTTTATGATTTAGTATGGAGGTTTGAATATTCCATTAATAAATACAAAGAACACGGGTTTTACCTTAGCTTTGTTGCTCCAATATAATATTCAAAATGGAAATAGGAATTTACGGCATACAATTCAATCAAAAGAAAATTAAAATTTTTCAAGAGCTTTTTAATTTTCTAAACGAATTTAAAAAAGTCAATAAGGTTAGCATTCATGCGCCCTTTTTGGATTTGTTGAAACAAAACATTGACGGTATTCAGCATTTTGAACAATTTAATTCAGGAGACGATTTAAAAAAATTCGCCTTCATGCTGTGTTTAGGTGGTGACGGTGCCATTTTAGATACTTTATGTTTGATAAAAGATTCTGGGATTCCTGTACTTGGAATCAATACCGGGAGGCTTGGGTTTTTGTCCAGTATTTCCTCCGAACAAATTGCAACACCATTAAAAGCAGTCCTCAATGGAGAATACAGTTTGGATGAACGAAGTATTCTAAAACTTGAAAGTTCTTCAAATATTTTTGGCCAAGTGAACTATGCATTAAACGAAGTAACTGTGCAAAAGAAGGACTCTTCATCTATGATGATAATTCATGCTTATGTGGACGATGAATATTTGAACTCTTATTGGGCAGATGGTTTAATTATTTCTACTCCTACGGGTTCAACCGGATACAATTTGAGTTGCTCTGGACCGATCATTGTACCAGGAAGCAATGTTTTCGTGATTACACCAATTGCACCTCACAACTTGAATGTGCGCCCTTTGATTATCCCAAACGACAAAAAAATCAAACTAAAAATGGAGGGTCGAGGGGATGAATTCCTTGTGGCTTTAGACTCGCGATCGACACCTATTAATTCAAGCGAAGAACTAATCATTGAAAAAGGAGAATTCCCAATGAACATTGTGCGCCCAAAAGACCATTCCTTTTTATCTACCCTCAGGAATAAACTGACTTGGGGCTTGGATTCAAGGAATTAATTAGACGAGTTAGGTTGTGAATGAGACTAAGAATAACACATTACTTGTATAACGACGTCATATAAACTATCTTTGTAAATTACAATAAGTATAGCCTGTTAAGAAATATGAAAATAAAATCAATTATTCTTGTTTTTTTGATTGTAACTCCAGCATTATCCTTTGCTCAAGGTAACCGGTGGAAACGATTCAGGTACGAACTCGTTGGTGGTGTTGGTGCTACGAACTTTTTGGGAGAACTTGGCGGTGCCGATCAAATTGGAACAGATTTTTACAAGGATTTAGAACTTAAATTAACTCGTCCCGCAGTTAACATTGGTATGAGATACAAGATCACCCCTCAAACAGCTGTAAAGGCCGGATTCACTTGGGGTGTAGTTGCAGGAGATGATGCACTTACAAAGGATCAATTTAGAAGTCAAAGGAGCATACATTTCAGGTCACACATTGTTGAATTCGCTGCTCAGTATGAATTTTACTTAAAAAAGGAACAAGCTGGTCACCGATTCAGGTTAAGAGGAGTTAGAGGTATAAAAACCCATGGATTATATCCATATGGTTTTTTCGGATTGTCGGCATTTTGGTTTAATCCTAGAGCAAAGGCGCAAAATGGCGAGTGGACTTCTTTACGGAATTTAGGGACTGAAGGTCAATTCATCGCAGAAACAAGAAAGGCTTACAGTAGAATATCTGTTGCGATTCCAATCGGAATTGGAATAAAATACAAAATTGCTCGTCAATGGTTGATTGGTGCTGAATATGGGAAAAGAAAAACGTTCACTGATTACATTGATGACACCAGCACTACGTACTGGCCGAATGACGTAATTGCAGATACCAATGGTGAAAACGGGGCAGTTGCAGCATATTTAGCTGATCCAACTCAAGGAGCCTGGAGTGGCTCTGGGGCAAATCAACAGCGTGGTGATCCTACTGACAATGACTCTTTCATGTTTTTACTTATCACGGTTAATTACACTTTACAAACTACAAAAGGAGGATTACCAAAATTCCGATAATAAACACATATTACAACACTAAAAGCCTGAACTTTAACGTTTAGGCTTTTTTATGATAACAACCCTGAAAACTCACAGTAACTCATCACTATCAATTCACCGTGTATAGAAAAGTGAAAACAATCATTTTACATATTATCATGCTCCTTGCCTTTTTTAATGGCCATGCTCAAACACCTACCACAAGCCATGAAATAGGTATTACTGGGGGAGATTCGTACTATTTAGGAGAGTTAAACCAAACACATTTCATCCCTTTTAGTTTAGCTGGGGGGCTATTTTACAGGTACAATTATGACGATCGGATAGCTGTTGTAACTTCTTTTCATTACTTACCCATAAAAGGAAACGACGCAAGCTCAACAGGAAGTTTCCAAGGTGTTCGCAACCAAAATTTCTCATCCACCTTATACGAATTGTCTGTAGTAGCTGAAATAAACTTCCTCAACTTCACACATTTAGATGAAAAAAGCTCCCCATATACACCCTATGCTTTTTTAGGCTTTGGATACTTTTATCATGATCCAAAAACGCAATCAGAAGGGGTGAATTACAAAAAATATCAAGCATCTATTCCTTTGGGAGTAGGATTAAAATACCGAGTCAATAAAGTGACCTTTGGATTTGAATGGGGAATCCGAAAAACGTACACGGATTATCTTGACGATGTAAGTGGTTTTTTTAGAACTCAACCAGTAACCAGCAAAGATGGATCAAGTAGTAATTTAAATAATTACCAAAGAGGCAATATGTACAACAAAGATTGGTTTATTTATTCCGGAATCTCCTTATCTATAAACCTAACCTCTAAGGTTATGTGCCGAGACCGTACATGAAAACACATTGATGCTGACTATCAAAAAAATCGATTTTGTTAAAATTCCGCAAAAGCTGAACTCGTTGAGTTTAGTTTTGCTATTTTTGTGTTCTTTTAACCGATTTTTCGACCCCTTTTTGACTAAATAAATGGCCACTTTAGAAGACATCGACAAAAATAATTTACCTCAACATGTTGCTGTCATCATGGATGGTAACGGTAGATGGGCTAAACTAAAAGGGAAACTTAGGATTTTTGGTCATAGGAGTGGCGTGAAGTCTGTAAAATCAACCATTGAAGCTGCAGCCAAAGCAAATATAAAGTTCATTACGTTGTATGCTTTTTCGACCGAAAACTGGAATCGACCACAAGACGAAGTTGACGGACTCATGGAACTCTTAGTTAACACCATTAAAAGCGAAACTAAAACTCTCAACAAAAATAACATACGCCTACTAAGCATTGGGGACAGAAGTAAACTTCCTGATGATTGTCAACTAAAGTTAAAAGAAGCCATTGAAGAAACAAGTGGAAATGATCACATGACCCTAGTGTTAGCTTTAAATTATAGTGCAAAATGGGAAATTATTGAGGCAACCAAAAACATAGCTGACCAAGTAAAAAGAGGTGAGATTAATGTGGAAGACATTGACAACGAAAAGTTTTCGTCTGTACTTTCTACAAGTGGAATACCTGATCCTGAACTCATGATTAGAACTTCAGGTGAACACAGGATAAGTAATTTTTTACTCTGGCAGTTGGCTTATGCCGAATTGTATTTCACACCTGTCATGTGGCCGGATTTTTCCGAAAACCATTTTTATGATGCGATAGTTAGTTTTCAAAGTAGGGAAAGAAGGTTTGGAAAAACAAGCGAACAACTAACAAAGGAAAAAACAAATTAAAATGAGCGGGAAATTCCCTTTAATGCAAGTCATCTTTTTTGCTATTGCTTTGACTTTTTGCCTCCCCCATCATGCTTCTGGACAAGGGAACGTTAGTAGCATTACTAAATATAAAATTGCCCACATTAACGTAAAAGGCAATAGTCGAGATGCAGCCATGATCATATTAAGGAGTGGCCTGTCTCGTGGCGATTATATTAAAATACCAGGTGATGCTATTCCAAATGCGATCAAAAAACTATGGAACGCTTCTCTATTCTCTGATGTTCAAGTGCTCATTGAAAAGATAGAAGGTGAAAACATAGCTTTACTTATTAAAGTAGTCGAAAAAGCGCAAATCAATGAGTTCGTTGTAGTCGGCATTAAAAAATCGGAACGAGAAGACTTAGAAGAGTCTTTGAAAGCAATCTTATTTAGATCACATTCCAGTAATTCAGAAACGCTTGTACACAAACTAGTAAAAGATTATTACGCAGACAAAGGAAGGTTCAAACCCGTTGTTAGCATCAACGCAACACCTGACTCCAGCAATTCACTTTACACTACTTTAACAGTAACCATTGACAGAGGAAACAAAGTAAAAGTAGGAGAGATTAATTTTACAGGAAATTATGGGTTACCGGATAAAAAATTAAGAAAATCGATGGGGGAAGTAAAAGTACACCAATGGTTTAACCCTTTCAGAACCAGTGATTATAACGAATTAGATTACGAAGAAGGAAAACAGTTGTTGATCAAAGAATATAAAGCATATGGGTTTAGAGACGTGACAATTACAAAAGACAGCATCTCTTGGATTGACGAAAAACGATTACAAATTGAGATCACGGTTGATGAAGGTAAACGATACTATTACAGGAACATCAAGTTTGAAGGGAATACGAAATTCACCAATAAACAATTAAGTAAGTATTTAGGTATCGAAAAAGGTGACATATACAACACTGACAAGTTAAACCAAATGCTAACAATGGATCCTCAAGGAGCCGACATCAGTTCCTTGTATTTGGATGACGGTTACTTATTTTTTAATGTACAACCAATAGAAACGAGCGTCATCGGAGACTCTGTAGATGTACTAATTAAAATTTACGAAGGAAGTCAAGCAGTCATCGGAAAAGTGACCATCGTTGGAAACAACAAAACAAGTGACCATGTAATTTTACGAGAAATTTACACAAAACCAGGTGAGCTGTTCAAGAGGTCGGACATCATTCGTTCCCAAAGAGAATTAGCGAATCTTAAATACTTTGATCCTGAAAAACTACAAGTAAACCCATCTCCAAATCCTGCTACTGGAACTGTGGACATTGAGTACGTGGTCGAGGAGCAACCCTCAGACCAATTTGAATTGCAAGGTGGTTTTGGAGCGGGAACCATTGTTGGAACACTGGGAGTAAGTTTCACAAATTTTTCGACGAAAAACTTTTTCAATAAAAAATCTTGGCAACCTATTCCTGCTGGCGATGGGCAATCCTTAAGTTTAAGAGCGCAATCTAGTGGTCGATTTTATTCTAGCTTCAATTTTAGTTTTGTTGAACCGTGGTTGGGTGGCAAAAAACCAACAGCCTTAAGTGTTTCCTTGTACAATACAAGACTTAACGCAACATCTACCGATGGACATCAGTACATATACGGGGTAAACATTGGATTAGGAACGAGACTAAGAAAACCAGATAACTTTTTCAGGTTACAAGGGAGTCTAGGGTACCAATACTATGATGTGGACAATTATCCCGGCTTAAATTTAGAAAAAGGGTTTTATAACAATGCAAACATAAAAGTGACTTTGTCTCGAAGCAGCGTTGATCAGCCAATATACCCACGCTCAGGTAGTGAAATTCAATTGTCATCACAAAGCTCCTTCCCTGGATCTTTATTAAACCCTGGGACAGACTACACAGTACTTCCTGACAACGAAAAATTCAAATGGATAGAGTACCACAAACACAAGGTTCATGCAGCGTGGTATACGACCCTAGTAGAAAAATTAGTCTTGTACAACAAAGTGAATTTTGGAGTAATGTTCGCTTGGAATAAAGACATTGGTATTTCACCTTTTGAAAGGTATTATATGGGAGGAAGTGGTTTATCCGGATTTAACATTGATGGAAGAGAAATTATTCCCTTACGGGGATACACTGATGCAAGTTCAACCAATGTAGTGTACAAAGGTGATGCTGTCAATGGAGGTGTTGCAGCTGTAAAATATACCATGGAATTAAGATACCCAATATCTTTACAACCTCAAGCAACAGTATACGCGCTTGGTTTCCTTGAAGCAGGAAATACATACTCTAAACTTTCTGAGTTTGATGTGTTTGACGTAAAAAGAACTGCTGGAGCGGGAATCAGGTTGTTTTTACCGATGATAGGAATGTTAGGCTTTGACTACGGATTCCCTTTCAATCCTGCTAACAATACAGTGAATGAATCTTTATTCAAGTCAACACCAGGACAATTTACATTTACTTTTGGAGGGAATTTAAGTGGGTGGTAATCATTAAAAACTGAATTATGCTAAAAAGAAAGTTCATTTTAATTATTGGTCTATTAATTGTGATATGCTCCACAAGTTTCGGGCAAAAAACAGGTTTTGTGAATGTACAATTAGTGCTAAGTAAGATTCCTGAATATCAACTTGCTCAAGAAAAATTAAATGAAATATCTAAGCAGTATATGAAAGAAATCACAAATCAAAAAGAAATTATCTCTAATTTATATGGAACCTATCAAGCTGACAAAATTTTATTGTCCCAAGAAATGAGAGACAAAAAGGAATTGGAAATTGAGGCTGCCAAAACGAAACTTGAAAGCATCAAAATAAAACGTTTTGGAGAGGGAGGTGATTTATTCACAGAACGTCAAAAATTAATAAAGCCGATCCAAGACAAAGTGTACTCAGCCATTGAAGAGATCGGGGAGAACAAAGGATTCTCATTGATCCTGGACGTATCATCAGATGCTTCCATACTGTACTACAACGAAAAATATGATAAAACCCAAGATGTTATGAAAAAATTGGGATATTTGTAAAAATCATAAATAAAGCAACAATTAAAATACGATAAACAATGAAAATAAATGCAAAAACTATAGCAGGCGCAATGGGATTAAAACTAATAATTACTGCTATAATAATTCTAAGCTCACTTAATTCTACCGAAGCTCAAAATGCAAAACTGGCACATGTAAACACTGCTGAATTGATGCAACAACTGCTAGTAAAAGATTCTGTGGAAATTAAATTAGCGCAATTACAAAAAGAGATGCAAATGGATCTTCAAAAAAAGCAGCAGGAGCTAAACAAGGATGTACAAGAGTACTTAGTTCAAAAAGATTCGTTGTCTAAAATCATGGTGAAAATGAGAGAAGAATCATTGAGGGAGCAGCAACAACAATTAGAAATTCTTCCTCAACAATATGACCAAGCGTTTCAGGCACAACAACTTGAATTAATGCAACCAATAAGAGTAAAATTACAACTTGCTATCCTAGCAATTTCAGACGTTGAGGGATACACCTATGTTTTTGATGCTACAGGATTACTTTACAGCAAGGGAGGTATCGACATCACTGAAAAAGTAAGAACTGAGCTTGGATTAGTAAAACCTGGAGGCACCATAATAAAATAGTCAATGTCAAATCAAAAACCAATTGGTGTTTTTGACAGTGGAATAGGAGGGTTAACTGTTGCTAGCGCAATTCAAAAACTACTCCCAAAAGAACGAATAATATATTTTGGGGACACAGCACACTTCCCCTATGGGGATAAAGAAAAATCTTCAATAAAAAAGTATTGCGCACAAATTGCAGACTTTCTACTCGCTCACAACTGCAAGGCGCTAGTTATCGCATGCAATACAGCTTCATCGGCCTGTGCAGAGAGCTTGAAAAATCATTTGCCCGACGGTTTCCCCCTGATAAATGTAATTCAACCTGTAGTAGATTACGTGACAAATTTAAATGACCGATCTAAAGTAGGAATCATTGCCACCAAAGGCACCATCAACTCTCGAATTTATCCTAAACTGATTAAAAGAAACAACAGCCAACTAAATGTATCTTCTGTTGCAACACCTTTACTTGCCCCTATGATTGAAGAGGGTTTCTTTAGCAACAACATAAGCAAAAGCATCATTGCCTCATACCTGTCCAAAAGAAACATCAGCAGTATAGACACTTTAATACTTGGGTGTACACATTACCCAATCATTGAAGAGGAAATAAAAAGTTATTACGTCAATAATAACAAACAAGTTGAAGTCATCAACAGTGCCGAAATAGTAGCCGAAAAAGTCAAAAAAACATTGACCAACCTGAATATTCTAAGCAG
>JBLIAZ010000094.1:0-9723 GCA_047631875.1 Saprospiraceae bacterium | reverse complement strand
ATACTCCTCCTGATGATCCCCAGTAAGAGAGTTGAATGTCTCCATTAGTTGGAGCAAAAGTTTCGTCGTAATCGTCATTAAAACTAGTACTTGAAACACAGTCTCCGCTAGTAGATCCACCACCGCCGCCACCGCCGCCACTTCCTCCACCGCCCGTTGGAGTACAACCACTTGCAACAAAAGCATCATAAAGTGCCTTAGATAATGATAAAGCATCCGAGCTAGCATCTTGGGAAATTTCCCAAACAACCACTCCAGCGCCTCCTTGTGAACAGATATGAGAAACCTTTTGGTCAATTACTGGCTTACTATTAAATGAAATTGATCCGCTAATACCGGTTGAGCTATTATAAGTAGTTGTAGTGGCGAAATTTTTCCATTCATAAGCAGAACTCCAGTCTCTTCCATAAAATGGAATTCCCATTAGCAATTTATTTGCTGGAAAACCTAACGTATTTGTATAGTATGACAATGCATCCACACATGCTTGATAAGGAGAATGATGACTACTTGGATAACCACTTGAACCTAAATCGTAATTCATGATGTATACAAAATCAACATAATTAATCACGTCACTGTTAAAATAACTTGTATGAAATACACCTCCTGCTGGCATACCAGGAGTGCTTCCTCCAACAGCAATAGCTAATTCGTAAGTATTTCCATCGGAAGCCCCTTGCGCATCTAATGCTGATCTTAAATCCTTAATCAACTGCAAATGATTCGCTTTTGCTGTCCAATCAGTTGGGAATTCCCAGTCAATGTCCAGCCCTGCTAATGCAACACTGTTTTTAGCATGAGTTCCCGCCACAAAACTTACAATTTGTGAAACAAACTTTCCTCTAGCAGTAGTATTTCCAGCAACCGAAGCAATTGGACCCGAAAGGTTAGCTCCTCCAACAGATATGTGAGGACTCACCCCATTAGTCACACATTGGCTTACCAAATAATTGAATTCCAATTGGTTAAAATTTCCATCGCTAAAATTTAAATCTCCACTAGTGGTTGGATTTAAAAATGCATAAACAATGTCTGTATAGTTACTATATTGTATAGATGCTGATCCTGTACGATAGTATGGCCAGTATCCTAATATTTTCTGAGCGTTTAATGGTATAAGGGGTAAAAATGTCATGGCAACAAAAATGGTTGCGAGTAATTTATTTTTCATAAGTAAGTAGCTTTAAGTAATAAATAAGTGGGCATTAAGATACGTATTTTAATTTCTAATCAAAAATTTACAAACTGGTAAGCTTAGGTAAATTTAACCGCTTTTAAAGCCGTAAAAGAAGGCTTTGTATACCATTAAAGAATCTATAAGTACGGAATGGGAAAGTAATGCATATTGAAAGGCTTGAATCTAAAGGTCCTTCAATGCCAATCTATTGATGTCAGCATTATGTAATATTTTTTCCGACAGGGGGAAAAACAAAGTGTTTACCATTCCTTTTCCAAACAAGGTGGTGGTCGTTACGTTGCTCATCATCCTGAACAAGGGAAAAAGAGGTCTTGTAATCACATATATAAAATTATATATTTTAGTATTTGATCTGATTCCTTTCTCAGGTAAAATCATTCCCGGCCGAAATGCATAAGCATCTTTGAATGCTTTAAATAAAACGTAGTTTTCAGCGGCACCTTTAACCCTTGCCCACATGACTTTTCCTTTTTCAGTACTGTCGGCTCCCTCTCCCGAAACATAGTTAAAAACCATGTTAGGATTCAATTTGAAAAGCTGGTCTGCAAAAACCTTCGTAACATCAAAAATGATGGATTTGTATTCTAATTCTGACATACCAACCGCTGAAACCCCCATGCAAAAAAAGCACGCGTGGTAGGTCTCTTTTATTTCATCAATTGAAAACTTAATAAAGTCTGCCAACAGAAGCTCCTTCACTTTTGGGTGACTGTACCCAAGAGGTTTTCTGTTGATGAGTAAAATTTGGTCAATTCTTTTATCATCTAAACACTCCAACAGAACAGCTTTCCCTACCATTCCACTTGCTCCGGTTATGATGACTCTTTTCATTTGACAATGGAAATATTAATTATACCGCCTTGAAATCAGACTAATAAATTCTTTCCTTGTCTTGTCATTTTCAAAAGCGCCAGTGAAGGACGATGTGGTCGTTAACGAATTTTGTTTTTGAATCCCTCTCATTTGCATACACATGTGCTGAGCTTCAATTACCACGGCAACACCAAGTGGTTTAAGGGTGTCATCAATGCAGTTTTTTATTTGATCAGTTAACCTTTCCTGAACCTGTAAACGCCTAGCAAAAGCGTCTACCACTCTTGGTATTTTACTTAACCCTACTATTTTACCATCAGGTATATAGGCGATGTGTGCTTTACCAAAAAACGGCAACATGTGATGCTCGCACATAGAATAAACCTCGATGTCTTTTACGATTACCATTTGATCGTGATCTTCGGAAAACATCGCTGATTTCAAAATTTCGGCAGGATCTAAATCGTAACCATGTGTTAAATACTGAAGTGCTTTTGCCACACGCTCGGGAGTTTTTTCCAACCCTTCACGGTTCACATCCTCACCAATGTCACTTAATACTTGCTTATACACCTTAGACAAAGACGCTATTTTTTCCTCGTCGTATTGTTCTATTTTTTTATAACTACCCATGCTGCTAATTTTATTTAAAAGTATGTTATTTCCCGTAGTGTTCCACCACGTTATTTTCCGTTTCAACTAATTTAACACAATGTAACTCACATCCCAGTGCATTAATTTCTGCTTCAATTTCATTCCAAATTCCAATGGCAATGTTTTCGGCTGAAGTAATTTGACCTTGCATGAAATCCACGTCCAAATTTAAGTTCCTGTGGTCTACCTTTTCAATCACTTTTCGTTTCACAATTTTACTTAAGTCCTTTAAGTTAATTACAAAGCCCGTTTCGGGATTAACATCTCCTTTTACTGTAATGAACAATTCGTAATTGTGTCCATGCCAATTGGGATTGGAACATTTCCCAAACACTTCCATATTTTTATCATCACTCCATTCTTTTCTGAAAAGCCTGTGCGCTGCGTTAAATCTTTCTCGTCGAACAATGTATGTCATGATTTATTTTTGTGTTAGTTGGGTTGGCGTGATAACAATTTTCCTGATCAGGATAAGTACCACAATCAACAAAGAATAAATAATAAAAAAAGGAATGATGTAATGAATTAGGTTCGCCGCAAGCATCACAGCCATCACCAGTAACTGAAACCCTAAACCATACAAGGATACAAAACTCATGAACCAACCAGGGATGTTTTTAACCTGCTGCGCTTTAGAGTCCAGCGCAATTATTATTCTGTCAAACCCTCCGTAAAGAACACTATACAACACAAACAGGATGTTTACAGCCCATTGGTTTTCACCGTGCAAAGCTTTAGGAAAAGAGTTTTCTTTGATGCGACTCGTCGTATCACCTCCTGCCATGTTGTTCCGTACAATCAAGTAATAGTAGTTAAAAACAGTCCCTTGTAATTGTAGGGCTACAAAGGCGATAACCATCAATTTCCAATCCCCTTGTGTGATGGTGTTAATGGTAAACAGTAAAATAAAATTCAATATCAGGTCGAACACAGAATCCAAATAACGACCAATGTAAGATGGTTTATTTCGCAAGCGGGCAAGTTCCCCGTCAGCAGCATCAAGAATAGATTTTATAACCAACAACGCTCCCGCTATCACAAACTCCCCCTTAAGCATGAAATAAGCGGAATACAGCCCTGATATCATAAACAGAATAGTAATGTGAACTGGGATAAATTTAGTGTTCACTAGGCTTTTAGCCAAGACCCTAGCAGGTGCTCTACCATAATCAGAAAAGTCTAAAAACTTATTTTCGGGTGCTAATTTGGACATGTAATTCGAAAATACAAGAATATATTTGTTCCCACAATAATCAACCTTTATAAAACTTAATGACACCATTTGTTTAAACTATATCACTGTTCTATGTCCTTTAATAGACAATTTGATTAAAAACTTATCCGCATATTTGTAAAACATCAAACCGATGTCATGCTACGTCTAATGCTGCTTATTTTCTTTCAAATTCCTGTCCTACTAGCAACGGGTCAAAAGATTACTGGGGTAAACTTCGTGGCTGAAAAAACCAACGTGGACAGTAATGCTTTTGAAGACTTAAAAGCGATTAATCCAAAATGGATGTCATGGAGTCCTTATGCTTTTTGTGACATCAACACTGGGAATGTGAACTTTAATCACAAGTGGCAATGGGAGGGAGAATCTTTGAAGGGAACAACAAAAGCAATCAAGTTAGCCAAAGAAAGTGGGTTAAAAGTAATGATAAAGCCACACGTTTGGATGTCCGACAACTCCTATACTGGAACCATTAAATTAAGTGATTCTTCGTGGGTAAATTGGAAGTCAACTTACAAAAAATACATCATGAGTTTTGCTGAACTTGCTCAAAAACAAGAAGTAGACATGTTTTGCATTGGCACCGAGCAATACGCATCCATCAAACAAAACACTAAGTACTGGTTTCGATTGATCGACGAGATCAAAAAGGTTTACAAGGGAAAACTCATTTATGCCGGCAACTGGGACAGCTACAGGTTTTGTCCTTTCTGGAGTAAACTTGACTACATTGGAGTGGATGCTTATTTTCCATTGTCCACTCGCTCCAACCCTAGTGTAAAGCAGATAAAACGAGAATGGTCACTGTGGAAAAAACAATTAGCTGACATAACTTCCAGGTACAATAAGCAAATTGTTTTTACCGAATGTGGTTACAAAGCCAGTGAATACACAACCGTCAAACCTTGGGAACACGACAGCAAAAAAAAACACTGTGAACAATGTCAAGCCAATGCCATTGACGCTATGTTTCAATCGATATGGGGGAGTCCCTGGTTTGCAGGGGGCTTCATATGGAAATGGTTCGAGCATGGAAAATCCAGCAAGCAATCCAGCAAAAACTCCTTTTGTTTTCAGGGGAAAATTGCTGAAAAACTAATTTCTAGGGAGTTTGAAAAACTTAATTAAAGGGAGCTCTTCCAGAGGCTTACAAATAATGACGACCCAATAAAACCCAAATTAAAAAGTAAATTTTAACTTTGCTATGATACACAGAGATTCGCTCAGGAGACAAAGACCCACTTTTACTTCTTTGCTAGGGAATAACGACACAGGACAATGTTAAACGAACAAGAAAATAAAAGATACAGTAGACATTTATTACTTTCGGACATTGGGGTTTCTGGACAAGAAAAACTAAAATCTGGAAAAGTACTAGTGGTTGGAGCTGGTGGTTTAGGCTGCCCCGTATTGCAATATCTTACCGCTGCAGGAGTTGGAAACATCGGTGTCATAGATTTTGATGCGGTGGACCTCAGCAACCTTCAACGTCAAATATTGTACAGCACAAACGATGTGGGAACGAACAAAGCCCTTGCTGCAAAAAATCGTTTGGAATCGCTTAACCCCTTAATTGAAATTACAGCTTACCCATACCAATTAACCAACAAAAATGCTCTAGAATTATTTGCCAAATACGACTTAATCGTGGACGGTTCAGATAATTTTTCCACACGGTATTTAGTGAATGATGCTTGTATTTTAACAGGCAAAACTTTAGTTTACGGAGCCATTTATAAGTTTGAAGGACAAGTCACCGTTTTTAATTACCAAGACGGCCCCAGCTACCGCTGCCTGTTCCCCGAAGCGCCACAACAAGGAAGTGTTCCTAACTGTTCTGAGGTGGGTGTATTGGGAGTAATACCAGGTATAATAGGTGTTTATCAAGCCAACGAAGCGTTAAAAATAATTTTAGGCATAGGCACAGTATTGTCAGGAAAATTATTGGTGATTGATGCATTAAACAACAGCCAACTAGAGCTTAATATACAAAAATCACAAGAGCAAATTGACCTGGTACTAGCTGGAAAAAATGAATTCGAATCCTACGATTATGACTTTTTTTGTGGAATCACTGGACACAACCATCAAAAAAATGAGTCGGAAATATCCTGCGAAGAATTAAAAGCCATTTATGGTCAAGGGGACTTACAGATAATTGATGTACGTGAAGCATGGGAAGCTCCAAAAATTACTGAGCTCAACGCTCTAAATATTCCGTTGAACACAATCAGTGAAAACTTGCACCAAATTAATAAGGATAAAAAAATCGTAGTTTTTTGTCAAAAAGGTGGTCGAAGCGCACAAGCAATCCAGTACTTACACGAAAATGGATTTAAAAATTTAATCAACCTTTCGGGAGGAATTTCATCTTATTGACAAGACAATTAATACGAATTATAGCTGCAAAAAACACCTTCTTTTGCCGTATTCAAGTAATTACTACCTCAAAAAGACTATTGTAAACTCAGGTAAGTTTTAATTTTTTTTCAGCACTATGTATACCTTTCCATCAATTATAACTTGATAAGTTCCCCCATCCAAACCAGCGATATCACAACTGACCCCGTGACCTTGAAGTAAAAATTTTCCTGCGTTGTCAATCAATTTCCAGTGACAAACTTTTCCAAAATTGACTATTCCGCTTGTAGGGTTTGGATACAAATTTAAAGCGCTTTTTGACTGCTCCAATACACCTGTAACCACAGCTGTTCTTTTAATCACCACATGAAAGACCGACAATTTAGGTACCGTGATCACAAGCTTCCCTCCAGTAATTATTCCATCGTGAGTTTGAGCTGTTATAATGGACGAGACATGGTCAAATCCCCACACTTCATGAACCGACTCATCGTAATTCACATCATCCAAACTCACCTCAAAACTTTTTGAATTCACTTGACTCTTGTTGATTAAAATAAGGTGTAAATCTTGGTCATCTGAATCCGAAGAAGCCCAAACCGAAGCCGTATCAGGATTTGAAAAAGTGCTTTCAATGATGGTGTTTCCATACCTCCCTCCAACTCCATTATAATTTCGGAACATGCCATAAGCTGGATCAGTATAAGCACCCGTGGAGCTGGTTTCCAAATCCCAACGCGTGGCAATACTCACTCCATACTGATTAAAAACACCCAATAAATCTGTGATGCCTATGCCATGAGAAACATCGTCACTATGACCGTAATCAAACTCCCCTACCATGATTTTTAACCCCGGATATTGAGTGTCAATAGAAGATTGAATGCGTTTTAAAATTTTGTTTGCACCACCCCCCAAAAATGAATTAGTAAGCCAACTTGGTTCAGTGTAAGATTCATCCCACATGCTTCGCGCAAATTGCATCCTTGCGTTTCGGATGTGCATCTCTGTGGATGTGGAACCTTTGACCACTGTACCAGAACTACTAAAGTTTCCGTCTGTGTCAATTTTATGCTGAGGATAATTATGGAAAGAGATGTAATCGATTAAATCATATCCTGCTGCTAGGGAAGCCATTTTTAATTTATCCAAAAAATACGAAACATACCAATCGTACCCCGTTCCCTCCGTACTCCAGTCTGGAGCATTACCAAATGTATACAAGTTAGTCCCAGCAAATTCTCCCGCAATGATTTTAATGTTTGGGTCAACTGATTTTACTGCTTTTGCTGCTTCAATCACTTTGTTTACGTAATTCAAAGCATTCGGTGCGGTGGATTGAATGTGTCCATGAGTGTTATCCCAATAAGCAGGTTCATTATCCAAAGCAACGTACTTAACCCTACTACTTGTGTTCGCTCCCCCGAAAGTTTGTGTCAAATAATTGATGCATTCATCCAAGTAAACCTTTCCATCATTTACATCAGGCGTTAAAGTAAAAGCACTCCCTTTTGTATAAATAAGTTCACTGTATCTTGTACTAGGAGGAGTATCCGTATTGGCTCCATTTTTATCATTTGCTACCCATCCTTGAATAGGTACCGTTACTATGGAAGCAATGTTGTTGTTTAAATTACCCAAATGAAATACATTGTAAACTTCTCCAGGCTTGTCTTTATCGTTCCATGGCACACCAAGTAAACTAGGTATTCGATTGTCATTAGTGTAACTGGCATCACTGCCCGAATTTGTCGCTCCATTTTCCCAATTAAAAGTGCTCATCCTGTTTCCTCCTAACCTACGAATGGTCCAAGTACTATTGTTAGTTGGGGATTCATGGTCTTGATTAAACCCGTAAAGTAAAGTGCTGGCTGTACTAGTTTTAGTAAAATCCAATGTAGCTGTAATGGTTTGGGCTGACAATACAGCGCTTGAAAACATTAAAAGTAATAAGCTGAAATTTTTCATGACAACAAGTTACAAAAATATTTAGTCAGTGAATGAATATTTCTGGCAGCGTTCTAAAAAGTAATCTTGTACAATCCCACAGGGAAAAATCCTATTTGATATTCCTGCTTAATGGTTTGAGAACCTACATCAAACACCTCTCGAAAAATGTTTTTCTGATTGGACACATTCTGAACATCAAACGCCCACTCTTGCGTAATTTTTTTTCCGTTAAGCCTCACTCCTATTTTTAAATCGGCACGGAAATAATCTTTGTATTTCAACTCATAAAGAGACGACTGATCATAGGTAACATCCCGTTTTCAATGGAGGAGGCAATGTCAATTTTTGGATACCTTTTGCCTCCTGCGAAGGACATTTTTGCGTTAATGTCAATGGTCAGCTTTTGATTGATTTTAATTTCATACCCAGCTAAAGCGTTGCTGGTGTACTGCCCATTAAATGCCGTATTTCTTGAAACGCCATCACCACCTTTGTACGTGGAGTTGTATAAGGACACGTTCACTAAATAATAGTAGCCTTTGCTGAACATTTTTTCCAACGTGACCTCCAGTCCGTAGTTTTCACCTGTTCCGCCGTTAAGTAATCTATCCACACCGGAGGAAACAAAGTCAGCCCCAATGTTTGACATGGAATAAAAAGAATTTTCCTCCACAGGAATAGAATACAAATTTTGATAATACGTTTCAATTTTGAAGTTGACATTTTTAAACAAATTGGCCTTGTATCCTAATACCACATGTAAACTTTTAGTGAAATCAAGGTTTTCGTTTGTTTTAGAAGTCGTACCATCATCGTGTCTGGTTTCCAACAAATAAACTCGCAAAGGGTGAATTTGAGAATGTAAACCACTGGCTAAATTAAGGGATTGTTTTTTGGTGATTTTATACCTCATCCCTATCCTAGGCTCAACGATATCAGAATTATTTAAGGTAAACAATTGGTAATGTGCACCAGTATTCAAAATGAACTTATCCGAAAACTTATACCTCCATTGGGAAAACGCTTGCAACAAAACACTTGATCCAGTAAAGTCCGTTAGTGAATACCACCTGTTCGTTTCATTCGAAAAAAACTCTTCCTTGTAGTTGGTGTTCATTAAGTCCACAATCACCCCATTTCTCCAACTGGATTTTGCGTTGAACTTAGTATTCAATGTCGAATTCAAGGAGATTTCCCCCTCAGTTGAGTTGTTGTTGTAAGTCCTTGCTGGGGTTAAAGCAATAGCTACCAAAGAATCAGACGCAATTTTGTTTGAAGTATGAGTAGTGGAAATGGTATTGGACCAATACGTATTATTACTCAAGAATATTTTATGATTCAATCCAATTACCCCCATGTTGCTTTTAAAGTACACGTCGGTCCCTGAGGTGGTAAAAGTCCATTCTTCTGGATCCCTTTTACTGTCCAACAAATCAATGTGGCTTACACCTCCAATACCAAAAAGCTGAAACCGGCCTCCTTTCCCTTTGGTTGGTAAATCAACTTTGAA
>JBLIAZ010000093.1:0-9804 GCA_047631875.1 Saprospiraceae bacterium | reverse complement strand
TCATGAACTTGGCCCTGATAAAAAAACGCTCAAAAATTATAGTGGAAAGTGCCAAAAGCAAGGACGACATGGAGAGTCCGGTACTTGAAAAATCAGAGCCCATAATTGCTGCACAAAGTACTGCTTCGCAAATTGACAAGAAACAAAAATCTAAAAAAACAGAAGTAGCTAAACAAGTATTTGCCGACTCAAGTTTGGGGTATGTAAATATTACCACCCTTCCTACTTCCCACCATCAAGACATGGCGGAAATTCAAATATTATTAGAAAATTACAAGCTTTCCAACACCTACTATTGGGAGTACCAAAAAACAGTAAATGAAACCGAAAAAAGAGTGGTGTCGTACAAAGTTGCGCAAAACTTGTACGCTGGAAAACAATACGAAGAGGCCATAGTTGCTTATAAACAACTCTTGGAAACTGAAACCAATACAAGTAAAATTGCACTTTGTAATTCGAGGATTGCTGGGTCAAAAATTTCATTAGGTGATACTGAGGAAGGACTTAGCTTGTATCAAAACTCCATATATAACACCACTTTTAGTTCAAATCCTCAAGAAGGCGAACGTCAAGAATACATCGAATTTTCTAAAAATAAGGAAGTGGTTACCAAGGCACTTAGAGAGCAAAATAAATTTGAAGAGGAAGCCAATTTACGATTGAACAGCGCAACGCTCGCCCGTGATAACATTGAATTTTTAAAAATTGCTCAAAGTTATTATCAAGTTGGTAAAATTGCCGACACGGAGCAAGCACTAGACAATTACCTAAAAGACGTCTCTTACCAAGTGATAGATGTCGAAGAAATTAAGGTGATTAAGCAGATGTCAGTGGAGCTAGGCAACTCGGGAAACACAAAAAAGGCTTATCAATATTTAAACCAATACGAGGAAATATCAGACAGCATAAAAATCCGTGTAAAGGAAATAACTGGGAGCAAATCGAGGATAGGAGCGCTTGGTGTTCAAAATGTGGTGGAATTAAAGATCCTCCAAAAGGATAAGGAAATATCCAATAACATGATTACACATTTAATGCACGAACAGGACTTGCAAGAAGACCTTGTCGGTTTTCAAAAAACCATCATTTACCTGCTTTCCTTTTTAATTTTTGTGGGGCTTGGAACCACCATTTACATTGTTCGAGTATCCAAGCAGCGCAGGATAGCAAACCAACAATTGGCCATTCGTTCGTTGCGCTCCCAAATGAATCCTCATTTTATATTCAACGCCTTGAACTCAGTGAACAGTTTCATTTCGATGAACGATGAGCGCTCGGCAAACAAGTTTTTAACAGAATTTTCGACCCTCATGCGATCGGTGATGGAAAACTCCGAATATGATTTTATACCGCTTGCTAAAGAACTTGAAATAATTGAGCTGTACTTGGGGCTGGAACATTATCGTTTCAAAGATAAATTCACTTACAAGTTGAAAATTGACCCGGATTTGGACGAGGACGAAATGATGCTTCCCCCAATGTTAATTCAGCCTTACATCGAAAACTCGATATGGCACGGACTGAGATACAAAGACACCGTTGGCGAACTTTTGGTGTCCTTTGAAAAGCAAAAAAACAACTTGGTCGTGACCATTCAGGATGATGGAATTGGCCGGAAAAAGAGCCAAGAATTAAAAACTAAAAATCAAAAAAAGAACAAGAGTACAGCAATTAAAAACATCGACCAGCGAATAAAACTAATCAGTGCTTTACACCATATTGATGTCAAAGTAAACATGGAAGACCTTCACGAAGATGGTTCGGGGACTAAAATAACCTTGAACATTCCTCAAGTAATTCACCACAATTAACGCCAAGCTAAATGGATAAAATTACAGCCATCATCATTGAAGACGAAAAAGCAAGCAGGGTCACATTGCAAAACTATCTTGTAAAATATTGCCCCGTGGTTTCCGTGTTAGCCGAAGCGGAAAACATAAAAGAAGGACATGCTTTAATTAAAAAATTGCATCCGGACTTGGTATTTTTAGACATCGAAATGCCTTACGGTAATGCATTCGATTTACTCGAAAAATTCGACTCCCTTGACTTTGAACTTATCTTTGTAACTGCGTTCAGCAAGTACGCCTTGGAGGCTTTAAATTTAAGTGCAAGCAATTATTTACTTAAGCCATTGGACATTTCTCAACTGATTGAAGCAGTTGAAAAAGTGGGCAAACAGCTGTCCCAAAAGCAACAAGTACAAACCTCCAACATTCTGCTTGAAAACTTAAGCATTGAAAACAAGCAACTTAAAAAAATGGTGCTTCCAATGCTTGATGGTTTTGAGGTGGTCGTTTTAAAAGACATCATTCGTTGCCAGGCGAACGACAACCTGACCAACATATTCTTGCAAGATGGCACAAGACGAACTGTTTGTCGCACCTTAAAGTTTTACGAAGAGGTACTTCAAGCCTATGATTTCGTGAGGGTTCACAAATCCCACATGATCAATATCAATTATGTGAAGCAATACAAAAAAGGCAAAGGCGGAGAGGTTATCTTGTCCAACGGGAAAGAAGTACCAGTGTCACCAAGTAAAAAAGCTAACTTTTTAGAAAAGTTTGTGTAAGCTTGAAGGAGAATACTTTGTTCTTTTCTTCAAAAGAAAGAAAAGATAACCCAGAGGAACCACACTCTTAATTTTGAACCATAAAAATTCACGTTTGATTGGAATAGTCTCAATAAAAAGAATGCCGTAATAAATTTACTACTTTTAAGCCCTGACTTAAGTGAGGTCACTGAAACAGGTATAATGATTAAACAATGAGATTTTTTAAAAAAAAAATAACAATTACCCTGGTAATTTTGATAATTGCTTTGCTATGTTTTGTTTTTCACAACGATAACTTATATGGTAGAATCATAAAAAGTGAACGACCTTTTGCTGTTAAAATGATACAAAAGACTCACGATTTTGCTCACTTTTTTAACGTTAAAAATAAAGTAGAACAATTGCTTTACCCTTTAGAAGGGTCCGATTATATCGATTTTAAAATCTCTGAAAAAAGTTTGTCAAAATTGAAAAAAAACTTGGATAAGAAAACTAAAAAAAAGAAATGGATTAAGGGCGAACTTGCTATTGATGGGATTTATCAACCGATAAAACTTAAGCTTCATGGAACCTCTGAATCTCATTTTTCGGGGAATAAATACTCTTACGGAATTAAGATAAATAAAAACCATTCGTACTTAAACGGGATGAGGAAATTTAAGTTAATCAAAGGAGAGGAAGCGTATCCACCTATTGCAGCTATCAACAAATTAGCAAATTCCTTTGGCTTGATAAGTAGCTATGGAAAAATGAAAGTATTAAGAATAAATGGAGAAGAAAAAGGAGACTACTATTTAAATGAAGGAATTAACAAACATTTTTTAAAAAGAGAATACCAAATCACAAACTATGAGATTTTAGTTAACATAAGCGATTGGACGAGAAAAGAGGCTGTCAGCGGAAGTGTACATCTTAGCGACAACGACTTATACCCTGGACACATAGAACAAAAAAGAGGCGATAATTTTCCTTTAGCTCTAGGACAGTACGATGTGCTTACTCAGGCAGTAAAAACCAGGGACATTTCAAAAGTGAAAGAGATGATTGATCAAAATTACATGGCAAAATTTCTTGCTCTAGCCTACCTTGTGAATGAAGTACATTTTTATGTGGGGGATAATTTAAAACTTCTTTATGATTTTAATTCAAGGAAATTTTATCCCTTGTGGAGAATTGAAAGCCCAGGAAGGGAGGTGCCACCAAAATATTTCAACTTTTCTTTATTAAATAAAGCAATGTTTAATTGTCTTCCTCCTAAACATAAATACCAAAAATCAGTCAACTCAAAACTCTTTAAGTTGTTGTTAAGCGATGATCACATAAGAAACCTCAGGGATGTTTATTTACAAGACTTATATCAAAAAAAGGATACTATAATTAGTGAAATAAAAAAGGTAATTGATGACAACAAAAAGGTGATACTTCACAATGGTAGATCCAACAGAGCCTATAATTTCATGAAAAAACAACAATTAAAAACTTTAGAATCTACATTTAGCATTTCCCAAAATTACTTATCCTACTGCCATGTTTTTGGCAGTTATGACAGCGTGAATAACAATTTAAATATATTGTACGACGCTTTTGTTCCCATTGATATTTTTTACAAAAACAAGGAGCTCGATACTCCTAATAATGTTGGGATTTCAATGGATGAAAACCTGAAAATTACGTACAACTATTTAGATTTTTACCTTGACGCACCGCATTTCAAAGCGAAGAACTTGCTATTGATAAACAGCATTACAAAAGACACTATTCCAAACAAAGACATTCACATTAATTTCATCCAAAAACCAGTGAATTAACAACTAATAGTAAGCTTAACTTATGTCAAAATTTAGTCGGGCGATTGTAAGGTTGGATTCCAAACATCCTCATTTTCATGTATTTCGTTTAAATACAAAAGGTTTGATTTAAAGTTATTGTACTTTACATTATCATTTAAAATTGCGATACCTACAACGTACTTACTAAAACTCCTACTCCTGATTAATCGTTTTTTTAACTCTTGAATCATAGGTGACTTTTTCTTGCTTTACCTCAAGAACAACCAAATTATTTAATGATTTCTTTTTATTGAAATTATCAAACTCCAAAGACACATCTATCGTTATTCTTTCTCTTATTTCTACATTTACCAATGTAATTCTCCGAAATTTATTGACAAGAACCTTTTTCAAATCCTCCTTTTTATAAGGCGTTTTACGTTGAAGAAACTCAACATCCTCCTTGCTCATCTCGTTAGACTTTCTCCAACTTTCTATCCTAAATTTTACTGTTTTATTTTTATTGTCTTTGAATTTAATTTCAAAAAAAGAGAGCTCACTATTTACATATTCTCGGTACCGTACTTTGTTGCGGTTTAGCTTACCATTATGGTGTGCATTGTAAAGATCGAATTGCTGAGTATCGTAATAATCAGTTTTATACTCGCTGATTCGTTTGTCATTTATTTCTGCAACTTTATAAAAAGGCTTGACAGCAGACAACAAACTAGGCAGATCGTTCACTTCAAAAATAAACTTTGTGTCTTTTCTGGACATTAATTTTACTTTATCCATGTTCGACAAAGAAATAGATTCGAAGGAGCTTATTTCGGTGTCGATTCTATTTAACAGTTCTCTTTCCATATTCTCTTCCGTAAAGGTACTCTATACATCATTCGTGTAAATACCGAACGAACTCATCCCCGTTTACAAAGTAAACCTAATACTCAACCCACCACTTGCGCTGCTAGTTGGATAAGAAGTAGCAATGAATGGATTATTCAAGGTTTGAGTATAAAATGCTCTTACAGTCACTTGTTTTGTTACCACATAATCACCGGTTAAACTGATGTTCACAATCCTTGATCCTCTTGTAGTGGTGGCAGCGCCGTCAATTTCCATTAAAGTAAGACTGGTCGTTTTCACCCCCACATTCGCTTTTAAATCCAGGTTGCTTTTAAGTCGTTTTCCTCCTACTTTAATCGGCAACACAAGGTCTTTAAATACATAACCACCTCCAACGATGATGTCAAAAGACTTTTGCTCGGTAACGGTATTTCTACCAAAATTTAATCCCACTGTCCTAGATTTTCTCATTTCAAAATTTGCCAAGATGCTGTTTTTAAGCCTCATGTCTATTTTTCCTAAAGGTCCAAATTGCTCATTAATACTCACATCCACGTTTTGAAATTGAATGGCTGTTTGAATGTTTCCTTCGTTGTCTAAATCCACATTCCCTTGACGAAAACTTAAGTTGTTTTGATAACCGTTAAAGTTAAGCGTGCTCTTGTATCGATGTGAAACAGTGAAAGATGAAAAATATCTTTTGATAAAAGGAATACCAATTAATCCATTGTAATTCAAAGACCAGTTTGGGATTGGAATTTTAGCAAAAGGAGTTAATTTTTGACGAGATGGGCTTTTACCGGTATAGGCAGCTAAAAAGGAATACAGTATCACCTCGGATTGTTTGTCGTCATATAACGAGGAGAATTCACCCTGGGCTGGTACATAAGATGCATCCAACAACGGGTTATCCTCTGCCAGTCGTTTTGAAAATTCAGCTCGATAACTTTCTAAGTTTTTAAAGGATTCGGAAAACCCATCTGCGTCTACCTTGTCAAACGCTGTGGAAATACTGCTGATTGTAATGGTGAAAGTTCCTGTTTCTTGTGGAGAAAACTTAGTCAATTTTCCACTCTCTTCATCCACTTGATAAAAATAAGTACTGGCAACAGACTCTTGCCTTTGCCCAGTTAAATTTATTCTAAATTTTTTGAAAGGTTCAACCGTCGCTCGAAGACTCAAGTTGTCCTTGGTTGTTTGACTCACCCTTTGGCTTATCAATGCAGCGGTATCACCAGTAACAAACCAATCTTCCTGTATTCCGCGTTCTAATATATCTCTTTGACTACCAAACACAAATCCGTAACCAGGAGCTGGCGCAAATTTATTCATGTCAACGCCAATTATATCAGCATTCGCTTTGTAGCCCGGCAAGAAAGTGCCATTGTTTTGAGAGTACGTAAAGGATACGTTCCGTAAACTCATTACCGCCCTTACCGAAGCATCAACAATTTGTTTCCCAGTAATGACAGGTTTTTTGACCGTTTGAGTAGTATCTGATGCTGCTTTTGATTTTGGCTTTGGTTTCCGCCTTCGGTTAAGCTTTTTCAAGTACGGCACCTTGTTGTACAAATTAATCATGTTAAACTGCGCTGACAATTGTTTGGTGTTGCTGTTACTGATGCTGTTTCCTAAGTACGATGTGGAAAGTGGCGCAGCTTGCCAATCATACTTCCCAGAATATTTTACACTTGAAGATATCCAATTTGTCCAAGGAAATTTGTTGATTGGAATTTTCCAATTGGCGTTCGTTGTTTGCGTAAAAAAGGTTGCTCTTCCAATACCTTTTTTACCAATAATATTGCTCCAAATACTGTCCTTTTTTTCTTGCGAGTTAATGGCACCAAAAGGCTCATCAATGAAAGCTTTACGTTGCGCTGAATAATCAAGTTTAACAGCCCTGGTTAAATCATAATCCAAACGATAGGTCCTGTTGTAATACCAATTTTTATTAAAAGTAGTATCAATCAATAAATCGGCATTAGTGACATTCCTGACTTTATTTTCGCTGAACATTCGGTTCATGTCGTTTTTAACAGCAAAACTTTTTGGTAAATAGTAAAAATTAAAGTCGCGGTACAACCTTAAATAAGGTGACCTCTTTAATTTTTTCATCCTTTTTGTGTACTCTTTTTTATCTACTCGCAGCTCTTTTAATTCCGTTTCCAAAAGCTTGACATTAGGTGATTGTGGATCACGCTTCCTTTGTGAAGCAATGCTGTCTTTCAGTTCCTTTGCCTCCCTGTCGTATTTTTTTTCTCTCTTTTTTTGAGCCTTATTAATGAACGGTGTACGCTTAAAAGGTTCCACTTTTTTAGGGCGCAGTTTAAATTTATAATTCAAGGCTCCTTGGTAATTTTTGACATTTGCGAACTCGATGTTCACATCCCTGTGTCGTTTATCACTGACGGCATAAGTTGCGTCAAAATTTTCAATGCTGTATATTTTCAAGTTCTTATTTCCTTTTGGAAGCTTACGTACATTGGAAAAATTAATACTTCGACTCTGAGTCAAGTCAGTAATGATGGTATCCAAATATTTCCTGTAATCTGAGTTTTTATCTAGCTCCTTTACTTTTATATCCGTATCCAATGGGTTATACTGTGGCGTCTTTTTTATTTCATTATACCCCAAGTACATCGGAATACTCAATCCCATTTTTTCTGAGAAAAATTTCCCCATTTCGATACTTCCTGTAGCGTCAATGTTACGTGTATGCTCTCTTGCCCGATCACTTACTTTTTGATCAATGCTTCCCCAGCCCGGCGTACTGTAACCTCCGCCTAATGATACATTTCCTAAATCAGCCAATTGCATGTTCACATTAGCTGTGGTAGCCCAGCCCCCAGTTTTGTCAAACCCTGACAAACGCAATTCATTTACCCATATTTCGGCACACCTGGATGTTCCAAACTCATTGTTATTCCGCACCCCAATCATGATCACTTTAATTTGTTGTAAACTAGGTGAACCTTTTACTACAGCAGTATTGGTTCCATCTGCCTTAACATATCGTTTTAAACTTAACGTGCCGTTTTCTTCCGCATCAGTAACCATCAGGTTATTTCTTTCAGCTTTTAATCCTGAAAACACATCCTTGTAATTAAAGTCTAATAAGTTTTCAGATTTCCAAATTTCTTTTTCAGCTGATTCATCACTTGTAGCACTTACTTCCTCTGGGTCAGTAAAAACCAATGGCACTTCATATTCGTAATAATTGTCATTAAAATCAGCACCCATTCGCAAAAATATGGACATGTTCATGTCGTCTAAATTTTGAATCATGTCTCCGGTTTGCTCTGCATGCACATTCATCAACAACTGATTATAGGACAACAGATCGAAGTTTTGCAATTTGTACATCGCACGAGCATCGCCCCCTTCCAAATCACATACCTTAAGTTGCATCGCTTGCTCATTTTCTTGAGACCTGGTTGCAATGTTAAACTGTCGCTGAATGTCCGGTGGCATGATGTAACGAACAGGATCTTTTTTAGAATCTTCCTCCAAGTTAACAGAACCAACATTAAATACTGTGGCAGTTTGGGTGGCCACATACTCGCCTTCATCCAATAAATTATCTGAATAACTTCGCCACCTACTTTGCACAAAATCTATTGTGGCAAATCGCATTACTGCTGGAGCTTCCCAACCTTTTAATGCTACCCTCATGAACCTGATAGCCTGAAAATCAGAAATACTTCCAATTACCTTGTCTGGTTGTCGAACAGGAATTCTAAATTGATACCAAGTCACATTTTTTGTTGCTCCTGATGAAGGATGAGTGGCAGTGGTGTTGTACACTTGGTTTAAATAATTTGTTCCTATGTCAGAGTTTTCCAAGTCCTCTGGTCTCATGCTAATTTTATATTGGTAATAGCTTTCTCCTTCACTCAAGGTATTGTCTCTATTCACATCTTCTATGTCAGGTGAATTTGTACTTGTACTGTTGTAGGACAACCCTGTTTGTTCCTGCGTTGGTGAATTTCCATCCATTCCAGAATAACCCTTGTAACGCTCAACGATATCCGCTTGATCGCTGTCCAATTCATCACTGCGAAAATACTGATAATCATCAGCCGATGGATCAGCAGCAATGTTCGCAGGTACTGCTCCTCCAAAGTAATCCAAATAATCACTGAAAAAATTTGTCTCGTTTTCATTGGATAATCCATCAAATCCAACATCTTGGTTTTGTCGCGTTTCTGGGTCATTGTCAAAAGCAGTGACCAAATTTATTTTGTTGGAAACCCTCCCCCAATTGGTGGTGTCGATTTCTGTTGAATTATCTCCAGTGCTAGGAAGTCCGTTCTCAAACCCTTTTCGTCCGTCACGCAAGACATCCTCAGAAATGTTTCCCAAATGAAAATACATGTCTCCGCCTATTTGATTTCCTCCTATGGCATCCAAGTCACCATCTTCGTTCAAGAATGGACTCATTATCCAAAATTCTAAAAATTCAATGTTTTGAGTTTCAAAATCCACGTTTCGCACTTGACGCATTAAACCTCCCCAACGAGAATGGGGGTCATTTAATAATCCCGTGCTTAAATCAACCCCTGCAGACAAAGTTCCTCCCTGGGTGTCATAATTATATGGCCCTCTTTCTTCCGGAAAATAAGATACATCAAGGGT
>JBLIAZ010000092.1:0-10014 GCA_047631875.1 Saprospiraceae bacterium | reverse complement strand
CAGAAACAGAATGATTTGGGAGTTACTTGATTCAGGAAAGGTGGAGTACATTGAATACAAAAGAGGATTGTGGCAAATTTATGACTGCTTGGAAAAACTTACTAGCCTTTTAAGAGCTGGTGTAGTGGTAAAGAACGGTTTAGTGGTGAAAAAGAAGCGACTTTATTGCAAGGAAATGGATGTCGAAACTGAGCTTAAGCTACCTTTTATTGAAAGAAGTTGCTACGAAGTATTTATTGAACATGCTGGTAATAAATATGGTTTTGAACTGGATCAAGATGTAGAAAAGTATTTATTCTCTTTAGATGGGGAACAAAGTTTGAACTTTTTAATTAACGTGATCAAAAATGCAAAGCGCCCTACTTTGAAAGACTTATCCAAGTCCCTCATTTTTGTGATTGGTAATTTAGACGAAGCCTATACCATGAGTGATGATTACAGCACAGATCTTAGTGCGGATGAGTTTTACGAGCAATCGCTTGAAATAAACATGTCAGACATAAAAAAAGCTTTAAAAAGCAGGTTTAGAAATGAGCAAATTGCTCGACTGGGAAACACTCACATTATTTACCCCTCGTTTAACTTAGCGTCTTACAGGAAAATAATTGAATTGGAGTTAGCAAAAACATCCAGAAGCGTATTTGATAGTCAAGCGTTAACGTTGCAATTTCACGATTCCTTAAAAGAGATCATATACAAGGAGGGCGTATTCCCTACTCAAGGAACAAGGCCTGTGTACACGACAATTCATTCCATAGTCAACACTAAATTGGCGAGGATTTTTATTGAAAAAACCATCAAGAAAATCAACTCAAAAGTGGTTGAATTGTCATTTAAGGATGGTAATGTGATTGTCAGCTACCTGAGTAATAACGGTGAGGTTATCCATTCGTTTTCTGAACCACAAAATTTACAATTGGAAAATTTGAGAGAAAATAAAAAAGATGATCGGCAAGCGATTACGGCTGTTCATGAAAGCGGTCATGCTATATGTTCTGTTTTCCTGATGAATACAATTCCTGAGGTAATTCACTCGGTGTCGTCCGAAGTGGGAAGTGCCGGTTTTGTGTACACGAAATTTAAGTGTGAATACATTTCAAAAAAGGACATCCTGAACACTTTAGCAATGTTCTTAGGGGGTCATGTTGCTGAAAAAATAGTTTTTGGGGATGATAATGTAACAACGGGTTCTTCCTCGGATATTGAGAAGGCTACAAATTTTATTTCCAGGATGATTAAGGAATCAGGAATGGGAAACTTACTAGTGAGCACTCATATTCCTACAACGGACACCAACAGGTATCATTATGATACCACAGGAGATTCAATTAAACAAATTGAAAAGTGGATTACAGACGCTACCCTACTTGCGGAAAAGACTTTAAATGCTCAAAAAGTGCTGCTGCTTAAAATGGCAAATGTACTAAGTGACACCACAATCATGAAAAAGGATCAAATTGAAGAGCTGTCAAGCAAACACGGAATTGGATTTAATCATGATAGAATTATTACAAACGGAGATCATCTTTTTTACAGAAATCACCTAAAAAACCAAGTGAAAGATGTGATTGACACTAAGAAGCCAACAATTAATGTCGGATACGATATTGTATTAAATAAGGATGAATAAGAAAAAAATCACACTCAAAGGCAGGTCAGTTGTAGCAACGAGAGTAATCTCGATGGAATTAACAACTAGTTATGGACATTGCTTTTCCAGGGACTACTACATATTCCACAAAGGAGCACAATCAACACTTCTGTTATACACCGATGACCGATGAGATCCCATAAGTGGATTTTGAGGATTGAAAAGGGTAGTGGGAGCACTAGTGACAATTTCGTAGACTTTAGATTACTTTTAACTGATCTAAACTGAGCAGAGAAAGCTTGTTTGAAACATTATTAAAAATAATATTGTACATTTGTGTATACCATGAGTCCTATTGAATTAAAATATGCAGATCAAGAGCCTTTGTTTTCTGACGAAGCATTGGATGATTTAGCTCTTAAGAATAAGAACGAACAAACTCGTCTACATTACTTTATTAAGCAACAAAAAAGCGTTATTGATAGAGGTATTGAAATGGGAGTTCTTAGTGAAGAAAAAGTAAATAGTTATTCCCTTTTATAATTGAATCTTACAGTTTTAGCCGGTCCAAACGGTGTGGGTAAAACATATTACTCAAATTTACTTCTTGATAATCAGTACTTACCATGCCCTCCTATAAATACGGATGATTTATCTAAGTTAATCAACGAAGATTTACTACCATATGACATGCTTCGTTTTGAAACAGAACGACAAAATCAGATTGAAAAATTGTTTTATGATGTAGCTGATAATTCAATTGATAATAAATCCAATTTTTCATACGAGTCTAATTTAAGCTCACCTAATCAATTGGCTCCGATAGGATTGTTTCAAGGAGCAGGTTATGAAATTAACTTGGTTTATATGTGTCTACCTTCTATTAAGGATAGTATTTCAAGGGTTAACTTGAGGAAAAGTAAAGGAGGACATCCTGTTGAACGAAGTAAATTAGAGTATAATTTTGAACAAGGATTAAAAAATTTAGATGCCACATTTGATGAGTGGAAGAAGTTGGTGGTAATTGAATCTAATATTATCACTAACAAAATTCATATAGCTTTTATCATAAAAAATAAGCGTTTAGTACAATATACTGGAACTCCAGAATGTTTTTCATCCGCATTGACTCCAAAATTATTGGAAGTAATCAAGAATAGTGATTTGTCGTTGTTTTAACCTTTGTAGAAGAGTAGTGTGAAACATCGTATTTCCGATGACCAATTCACAATGAGGGACTGATGTCTCCCTAAACAATGAGGGACAAACAATGAGGGACAGACACTAATTAATTTCTATTTCCCTGACTTTTTTAGTAAGAAGTAGGAGCTTATCTCGTTAAATTATCTTTCTATTTTCCCACGCACACAAAACTTTGGGACAGCAGCGATTCTCCTTCGTCAAAAAGCCGCAGTCCCCAGTTTAGTTTTGCCTCCGAATTAGAAACAACGTATTTGTGCAGCAGGGTGCTGCACAATAAGGGTAAAGAAGAGTTAGGCACAGACGCTAATTAATTTCTGTTTCCCTGACTTTTTTAGTAAGAACTAGGAGCTTATCTCGTAAAATTATCTTTCTATTTTCCCACTCACTCAAAACTTTGGGACAGCGGCGATTCTCCTTCGTCAAAAAGCCGCAGTCCCCAGTTTAGTTTTGCCTCCGAAACAACTAAAAAGAATTAGGAACGGCGACTAATTAATTCACATTTAAACACTAAATCAATTATGCGCACAGAAACCAAACTTAGACAAGCGGTACAAGAACTTATTAACTCTGAGAACAAGGATTTAATCATTGAAGAATTAACCAATCTAGTTATAGAACTAAGAGCAACTTCATGGAGAAAAGAAAGTAAATTAAATTCATTTTCTCATTTGAATGAAAAGTGGCTAAATAAGAATGCATCAGCTGGTAACCCACCTTCTATTGATACAGGTTTTTTAGCTTTAGAAAAAAAGATAGGCGGTTTTCATAAAGGTGAACTGATTGCCGTAGGAGGAAGACCAGGAATGGGTAAAACCACATTCACAATGCAACTTGTTTCTGACTTATTTAAATTTAAAAATAAATTAATATGGTTTTCCTTGGACTTAACTGCAGATCAAATATATGCTCGATACATCAGTATGCTAAGTTCTATTCCTTCGCACAAATTGTTAAATTTTGATCTATCAAAGACTGAACGGAAAATTTTCGATAAGCTGTCCCCATTGATTTCATCTTCTTCAATACTAATCGATGATATGACTCAAAACATCTTTGATATGATGAATGTTTGCAAAAAACAAAAAGAAGAAAATGGGCTAGATATTATAGTAATCGACTTTTTGGAACTTGTTTCTATGTCCGATTCTGTAAAAATCGGATCTTCAAAAACGATTTCCACTATTTGTCAAGAATTAAATCTTTTCGCGAAGAAACAGAACATTCTAGTGGTGGTGATTACCCAGCTAAACAAATCTGTAGACATTAGAGGAGGAGATAAAAGACCTTCTCTAATTGACTTAGGCACTGCGTCTTCTTTGGAATACTTTGCAAGTAAAGTACTATTTATCTATCGACCAGGATTCTATGACATTACTGTAGACGAAGAAGGTGAAGACATTTCCGACTTAATGGAGGTAATCGTGTCCAAAAACAAAATAGGGCCAGTGTTCTACTCTGATCTTATAGTAAATAGAAACTTTGCAAGCTTATCAGAAAAGTGACAACAAAAAATAACACTATTTTAGTTTAAAGCCTCTCTTAGATTTCATCCCTAAAACTTCATTTATTGCCTACCATGAGGTACAAAAAAAAGATTACATTGCCGTAACCTTATCACTATACTCTCGTCTCCACATTAATAATTTGAGAACACATCTCGTACCTTGAGTAAATTCAACACCAGCATTTACTATATTTAGCTCGGTACTTTAAAAAATAGAACATGAACGATATTATTTGTCCAAATTGCGACAAGGCTTTTAAAGTTGATAAGGCTGGTTTTGCTGACATTGTTAAACAAGTTAGAGATCACAAGTTTGAAGAAGATTTACAGAAGCGGCTTGACCTTGCTGAACACGAAAAGGTTAACGCAATAAAACTTGCTGAGGCAAACCTTAAAAACTTACTCCAGGAAGACCTGGCCAAAAAGGACAATGAAATAAGCGAACTCAAAGCCACCAAAGAGCGTCAACTAGCAGAACAACTTGCGAGAAAGGAATCTGAACTTTCTGAAATGAAGTCAACTATTGACAAAGCAGAAATAGACAAAAAACTATCTGTAACGGAAGCTATAAAAGCAATAGAGAAGGAACGTGATGACCTTGCCAACAGTTTAAAAATTAAAGAAACTGAAAAGCAATTACTTGAAAAATCATTGAAAGAGCAATACTCTGCTGAACTAAAAACTAAGGACGACATCATTAAGCTCAAAGAAGAGGAGATTGTCCTACGTAAGGACATGAAGCTTAAACTTTCCACTAAAATGATTGGAGAGACGCTAGAACAGCATTGTGAAGCTGAATTTAACAAGCTTCGTGCTACAGGTTTTCAAAACGCTTACTTCGAAAAGGACAACGACTCTAAGTCTGGTAGTAAGGGCGATTTTATCTACAGAGAAGAAGATGAAGCTGGTAATGAAATCATTTCAATCATGTTCGAGATGAAGAACGAAGGTGATGAAACCGCTACAAAGAAAAGAAATGAAGACTTCTTTAAGGAACTTGACAAAGACCGCATAGAAAAGAAATGTGAGTACGCAGTTCTTGTTTCGCTTATAGAGGCTGAAAGCGAGCTTTACAATACAGGAATAGTAGATGTGTCATACAAGTACAACAAAATGTATGTGATACGTCCTCAGTTCTTCATACCCATCATTACCCTACTGCGAAATGCTGCCATGAACTCGATGCAGTATAAAGCAGAACTTAACTTGATGAGAAATCAGAACGTTGACATTACAAACTTTGAAGAAGAGATAAATACGTTCAAGGAAGGCTTTGCGAGGAACTATGATTTAGCCAGTAGAAAATTCAACACTGCTATTGATGAAATAGACAAGACGATTACTCATCTGCAAAAAACTAAAGACGCCTTACTCTCTTCTGAAAACAACTTGCGTTTAGCTAATAAAAAAGCTGAGGATTTAACCATCAAAAAACTATCTAGAGGCAACCCTACCATGAAATCAAAATTTGATGATCTCGACAAAACAGCAGACTAACAAGATCACAGACAACCATCATTTTGTTTAAATTCACTTTTTTTTCTCAAACCAAAGAGAACCGAGGGAAATAATATAGAACCGTGGAAAACCGTGGAGAATAGAGGGAAACTGAAAACACTCGGTTTTCCTTCAGTTTACACACGTCAATATTGAACGTATTTGGTTCAATATTCAACCTTTTGCATTTGACGTTATCATAAATCCAACCGAGATTGCGACTCTTTATCTGCTTTTCGCTTCATCATTTTGGATGAGAAATCATCATCCATGGATTTCAACTCACTCAAAACTGACTTAGAATTGTTTTTCATAAACTCACTGATTACAAACAATTTAAAAGCTCTTTGATCTTTCATTAGTTCACTTAATTCAAAACCTTTATCGTCCCCATTAACGACAATTAGATTTATCAAATCTTCAGCAACAGCAATACTCATACTGTGCAACAAGACATCGTTGTATTTCTTGATTAATGATTTGATCTTTTCCTTTTCTTTTGGGCTCATCATGTTAAGTCACTTCTAATTACTCAATAAATTTCCCTCCCATCATCTCACTAAGAGCTTTACAAAAAGTATCAAAATTTTCTGGCGCATCAACGTGTCCTCTGCTTGTAAATTTAAAGTCATCCACTTGGATATCCACTTCCCACATTGTACCATCCATGTATTCCATCCACGAATAACTTTTCTTCCAATCTGAACATTCGTCTTTTAAGTATTTAATCAGCAGCTCTAACTGTTCATCAGACACCATTACCTCTGCTGGTTCTACATCATGTTGATCTGAATACGCAGGCATTGACGAATCCAAATTATACCTGAACACCCCCTTCTTAAATAACAGAATATACTCCGCCATCATCGAATGAAAAATTGACACTTTAAATCGTTTTATCTTCATTTTAACGCAACAGATTAACGCTTAAATCAAATCCTCTTTGAAATGCTCAAATATCATCACCATTGCTAACGTATCCAGTTCACAGTATTTTAAAAGCGCACTTGTTAACTCATCTATTTCTGCTTGTTCCATATCGGTGTATTGCAACTTACCATAAGCAGTTAATGCAGCTCCTCCGTTATCAATGTCATCAATTTCGGACAAGGTGTTTGCAATTTGTTCTTCGGTCCAATCAGCAAATAAAGCTGGAAGCATTTTATAAGGGCTCTTTACGTCTTCCCCATCCATCTCTAACCAAACATGTTCCTTCGGGAAGTTTTTACTACTCAATCCAATTTCACCTATGGACTTGCTGTACTTGTTCCTCAAATATTCACTTGAATACAATGCTGCTGGTAATACTGCTTTAATTGAGTTCGAACCTTTAGTGTGAGGGTTGTAATAATATTTTTTCACTACTTCCCATAAATCAACCATGTCTCGTTCTCCTGACCACCTCCTAGTGCTGTCCTTTTTCGAATGAGAAATGTGCTGAATAAAAGTCATCAATTCTTCTCTGTCTTGTTCTGCTGACGTTCTTAGTTGAGTGCATATGGCATTCAAAATGGTGTTTTCATGTGCGGAATACCTGAGTATAGTTCCTTCGTCGTTTTCCAAAGCAGCTTTAAGCTTTCGTATAAATTCAAAATTGGGGAAAAATCCAGCTTGACTGTTCACATACTCCGATTCGTGTTCAATACGTCCATCCTCGTGGTATACGTGATGTGAAAACTGAAAAGCAATTTGCTCGTAAGGTTTATTTCCCTTGTTAAATGGCAAGGCAACTGAACTTGTTTCAAAATCGATGAAGTGTAATGGATAAGTCCACGAGTCTAGTTCCTCTTTCATTTCCTCCTTCAATACAAAAATAGTATCATCCTGTGCTACTTCTTTTTCTACTTGTAACCATTGCCTGTGGGATGAACTCAACTTTTCAGCATCCTCCTTTATATCCATGACGTCCATTATCTCTAAAGTCAACTCGTCTTTAAAGTAAATCCCTTGATCAAACAGTTTTTTCCCTTTTCGAAAACTCCAAACATCAAATATATTGGAGCGTTTAAAGTCATTATCGCTCCAGTTGTGTAGTGTGGAAAAGCAATTTTTATATCCTGATTTTAAACCTTTTTCTTCATTTTGTGCGTCCTGAGTATCTGAACATTTAAACTCACAGGATTTACAAGCTCCGTAGGACGTTGGCCAATTAGCAAACTTGTCCGCTTGATATACGTCCTTTAACAATACAATTGCTTCTTGAAAAGTAAGGTTATCATGGTACTTGAATTTATTGCTTTCAATGAGTCCAACGATGTCACTTACTTTTTTTCGACCTAATACAGCATCACCCGCTTCCCATCGTTCCTTTATTTTTTTCGTTACATCTGTTAAACTACCTGTTCGACCATCACCGTTCTTACTTTTATTTTTACTCACACGGAACATTTGATTTAACCCATCAACACTTGCTTTTTTAGATTTGTCTGCCATCATGATGTATGATGATATTTCCCAAAAAGGAAAACACAATTCCATCACGTGTTTTTGAAATGCAACATCGAATAAATAAGGTTTCCACGAACTGTTCAAGCCTCCTCGTTTGCCTAAAAACAAATACTTCTCATAAGGATCAAAGGATTTAGCCTTTACTTCAATCAACTCCACCTTATCCCCTCTTTTAACCAATATATCTGTTCGAACAAACATACCATTAAATAGAAACGCTGCTTCGTAAATAATTACATTCTCCTGAAGCAACAACGCTTGAGTTTCCCTCCAAAGAGCTTCGTAATCACCAGATTTTTCGTTTTCTGGATCAATCAATACACCTCCTGGATAGTGCATCCTTGCCAATTCCTCCACCTGAAAACCACCCTGAGCTAATGCTTGTAAAAAAGCATCATCCATTTTGGTACTTGGGTACTCCTTTTTACCTGTGTAAAACAGTTTATTTGGACATTCTAATCCAAGTTTGAATCGTGATTTTGTTAGTGGTTTGTTCATTTACTCGTTTTTACCGTCCAATTTATCCCCTGTAATCTGCTTGACACAAGTTGCATTGTTTTTAACACATCATTTTCGTCAGGAAACTCCCCGTAAACTAAATCTTTAAACTCATTTGAATAAGTCCCTTTTAATTGACTCCAAGTTTCCTCCGTTTTACTAAAAACCAAAGCATCCTTTGGGTGTTTTTCCAACCACTTATTTCCGGACTTAAAGCTGGCTACATCATCCTGACCAACCAACACTAACATTTCATCAAATTCGGATGAGTTAAAAAAAGCACTTATTCTTTCCTCCTTCAATAATTGGTGAATATCATAAGTATGACGAATCTTATTCCTTAAATCCTCTATTGTATTTTCTCCATAGGAGAAACGAACCAAGCTCATGATTTTTTCGCAAACTGTACGTTTAGCATCCAGTACATTTACCTTAAAAGGAATCATGTTATACTCTTCGGCAATTCCTAACTGATTAGCTTCTTTCATCATTTCATATACATACGAGCTGATGTTTTGCTGATGATATGGTTCAAACCTGCCCAACCAAGTAGCCTCCACAATTATTACACTCCTTACCTGACCATAAGCACCTTTAAAAACTTTGGGGTAATCATAAGCCACCTTGCGGATCATGCCTTTTTTGTTCGTGATACCTTCCTCATCAACCTCCTTCAAAATACTTCCTACGGCTTTAGTTATTTTTTTAAGTTTGTTAGCTAACCTATTTCCCGACTCTCCCTCTTCCTGCAACACCACTAAATCAATGTCCTCGGAGAACCGTTCTATTATACTGAAACATTTAGACAAGGCCGTACCACCTTTAAACACAGCTTCTGTTCCTATAGGGCTATGAAATATTTCATATAAAGCCTTTGTCACCCAATAGTCTTTTTCAACGTAAATGGATGGAATGCCTGTTAAGTTTACTGTCCTTGCTATTGCCTCCTCAAACAGCTCTTTGTTTTCATGAAGTTTCATACAATGTTCCAGTTTTGAGCCGTTGGTAATTCATCATACTTTAATGACAGTTTATAATTGGTCAATGGGTTTAAGCTGTCTTTTAGTGCTGCTGTATTCAAATTAGATTTCATATTTTCAAATATCGCTCCCAGTAATGCTCTTGATCTTGGTGGATATTTAAGCGCTAAACGAATCAACTCTTGTTGTTGCTTAGCTTTTAATGCATCTATTTTTTTAGTCATCAGACTTACCGCTTTTCCTGTTTTACAATCAGCAATTTTGTCTATGTTCTTTAGCACATCTAAATACCC
>JBLIAZ010000091.1:0-10133 GCA_047631875.1 Saprospiraceae bacterium | reverse complement strand
TTCCGATGCCTTTTTTATGAATTGTTCTACTGAATGACCATAGTGACGGTACTTTATTCGTTGAGACGGATAATCTAATCTTTTTGGCTTTTTTTGAAGCTGTTCTTTTTCTGGAACAGGATAGGGAGAGTCTACATCCAATTTAAAATCAGAAATAATGAACAAATGATCCCATTGTTTTTGAACAAAATCTTCAGAATCTTTGTACTGAGAATTCACTTGTCCCATTACTTTTACTATTGATCGGGCAATTAAATTTCGTTCTTCCCTGTCTTCCACTCTGCAAGCGAAATTGATCATCCTTTGTATATTCCTTCCGTATTCAGGAACGACGATCTCCGATAAAGTTGTGTTGTATTCCATTGATGTTTTTATAGAAATAAATTTTCCCTAAGAAGTTTTTAGCTGATAATTATAGTAGCGCTAATTCACTGACGGCTAAACTAACTAAGAATTTTAAGTTTAGCAAACTTCAAAAGTATTTGTTTTGTACCATGTTTGTCAAAGGCTATGGTCGCTTTTTTACTTGGACCAATTCCTTCAAGCGAAATTATTTTTCCTTTACCAAACCTTAAGTGTTCAACTTCAGTGTTCACGTTCATCAACGAACTGTTGTTTGGTACTGTAGATACCGTTGGAGTAACTGCTTTATTCATGCTTACAAACTTCGATTTCGAATGGGTCAAAAATGGATTATTTGGTTTCGAAATGTTCCTTGAATTAAATGAGCTAGGAGCTTCTATTAATTGTTTGGGAAGTTCGCTAACAAAGCGACTTGGGTCTGCATAATTGATGTTGCCAAATTTGAATCGAGTTTGAGCATATGATATCGTAAGCGATTTCTCTGCACGGGTTAAGGCAACGTAAAATAAGCGACGCTCTTCTTCAAGTTCTGATCTGTTGGTTAAAGAGAGCTGCGATGGAAATAGATTTTCTTCTAATCCAACAATGTAAACAGCAGGGAATTCCAGTCCTTTAGCGGAATGAATGGTCATCAAGGTAACTTTGTTAAAGTCGTCGTCTGTTTCGCTGTCTTGGTTGGTAAGTAAAGCAACGTCCTCCATGAACACGTCTAATGTTTTTGTCGGTGCATCTCCAGGGTTTACTTCTTCAAGGAGCGAAAACTGTTTTACACCATTAAGTAACTCTTGAATGTTTTCGTAGCGCGATACACCTTCTGGTGTTTTATCAACGTAAAGTTCTTTCAGTATCCCTGTGTGGGAGACCACATGGCTACCTAAATCGTACGCGTTTTTTTGAGGCAATTCAGCTTGAAAAGTGAGGATCATGTTGATGAAATCTTTCAATTTTTTCATGGTTCCCTTGTTCAATCCGCAGGTGTGAAGGTGAGTGTCAATTACTTCCCAAACGCTGCAATCATTTGCGGTGGAACTGATGATTAATTTATCAAGGGTGCTTTTTCCAATCCCTCGAGCGGGGTAATTAATTACTCTCTTCAAAGCTTCTTCATCGTTAGGGTTAATTATTAACCTGTAGTATGACAGCAGATCTTTTATTTCTTTTCGTTGATAAAATGACAATCCACCATGTATTTTATAAGGGATGTTATTTTTACGAAGAGCTTCTTCCATTGCCCTAGATTGGGCATTGGTTCGGTATAATATCGCGAATTCGCTGTATTTGTATTGTTCTTGCAAGGACGCATCTAATATGGAGGCAGCTACGGCCTTGCCTTCGTCGTTGTCGGTTCTGGTTTTAATAATTTTGATTTTTGAACCTTCGTCGTTCCCCGTCCAGATGTCTTTTTTTATTTGGTTTTTATTGTTTTCAATGACAGCATTAGCAGCATTTACAATGGTTTTTGTGCTTCGGTAATTTTGTTCCAGCTTGAATGTTTGGGCACCAGGAAAATCCTTGTTGAAGTTCAAAATGTTTTCAATGTCAGCTCCCCTGAATGAATAAATACTCTGTGCATCATCTCCCACTACACAAATATTTTTGTGGGTTGCTGATAGTTTTTTAATGATACTGTATTGAGCAAAATTAGTGTCCTGGTACTCGTCAACTAAAATGAACCGAAAAATGTCTTGATATTTTTTTAATGTTTCAGGTGACTTGGAAAACAACATGTTGGTTTTAAATAGCAAGTCATCGAAATCCATCGCGCCACTTTTAAAACATTTTTTTTCATACCGCGAATAAACTTCGCCTAATCTTGGCTTTGCCATGACTTTGTCTTCTGCTATAATTTTTTCATCATTATTGTAGGCCTTAGCTGAAAGTAAGTTGTTTTTTGCAGCAGAGATTCTGTTATATACCAACCCTGGTTTGTAAATTTTTTCATCGAGCTTAAGTTCCTTTATGATGCTTCTAAGGAGACTTTTAGTATCAATAGTATCATATATAGTGAAGTTATAGGGATAGCCGAGGGAGGAAGCTTCATTCCTTAATATCCTAGCAAATACGGAGTGGAAAGTTCCCATCCATAAGTTTCGTGTCTCGGTTCCGGCAATTTTTTCAATTCGCTCCTTCATCTCCTTTGCTGCCTTGTTGGTGAAAGTCAATGCGAGAATATTAAACGGTGCTAGGCCCAGGTTTATCAAATGAGCAACCCTGTACGTCAATACCCTTGTTTTTCCTGAACCAGCACCAGCAAGAACCATAACCGGACCATTCACAGCTTCCACAGCTTTTCTTTGGGCTTCATTTAATTCGTCTAAAAAGGAGGACATATATATGTAGATTATTTACAACAAATATACACCTCTTGATCATTTTGATGACGAAACAGCCGGAATAATATTTTAGATGGAAGACGTTGAATCCAAACTGACACTTCCTTTTTAGTCTTTATTGCCTGTAAATCAAGCATCCCCCCAAAGTAATTAACGAATTGCTTGATTTTTTTTGTAAAAAAAAGTTGGATTGTAAAAGAAAACTATTAGCTTTGCCCTCCCGTTTTTTGCGGGTAATTTGTGTAATGTTTGTAAACAAGTGATTAACATATAGATATGCCAACTATACAACAGCTTATTAAGAAAGGAAGGGTAAACAAATCCAGGAAGAGTAAATCTGCCGCATTGAACGCATGCCCACAAAGAAGAGGGGTTTGTACTAGGGTTTATACTACTACTCCTAAAAAACCAAATTCAGCAATGAGAAAAGTTGCAAGGGTGAGGTTGACAAATGGAATAGAGGTTTCAGCATACATTGGAGGAGAAGGACATAACTTACAAGAGCACTCGATTGTGTTGGTAAGGGGGGGTAGGGTAAAGGATTTACCTGGTGTTAAATACCATGTTGTTAGAGGGACTTTGGACACGTCAGGTGTTCAAGGAAGATTACAAAGAAGGTCAAAATATGGCGCTAAGCGTCCTAAGAAATAATTAAGATAATAGTTCAAAGTAATGAGGAAAAGTAGAGCTAAAAAAAGGTACATTTTACCAGATCCGAAGTTTAACGACACGGTCGTAACTAGGTTTGTAAACAACTTAATGTTGGACGGTAAAAAATCAACTTCGTATAAAATATTCTATCAAGCGATTGATATTATTGGAACTAAGTCTGAAGATGTAGAGGCGTTAGAGGTGTTCAAAAAGGCATTGTCTAATGTTACTCCAGCAGTAGAGGTGAAAAGTAGAAGAGTTGGTGGTTCAACTTACCAAATTCCATCACCTGTTAGAGATGATAGAAAGATGGCATTGGCTATGAAATGGTTGATTGGGTTTTCAAGAAAAAGAAACGAAAAGACCATGGGAGAGAAATTAGCTGCAGAATTTTTAGCTGCATCTAAAGAAGAAGGAGCTGCTTACAAAAAGAAAGAAGATACTCACCGAATGGCTGAAGCAAACAAAGCTTTTTCTCATTTTAGATTTTAATAAAAACACTAGGTTAATATTACCATGGCAAGAGATTTAAAATATACTAGGAACATTGGAATTGCAGCACATATTGATGCTGGAAAAACAACTACTACAGAACGTATTTTATATTACGGTGGAGTTTCACACAAAATTGGAGAAGTGCATGATGGTGCTGCTACAATGGACTGGATGGAACAAGAGCAAGAAAGAGGAATTACTATTACTTCTGCTGCTACTACTTTAAAGTGGGATTATAGAGGAGACGAGTATCATGTGAACATTATTGATACACCAGGACACGTTGATTTCACGGTGGAAGTTAACAGGTCTTTAAGGGTTCTTGATGGTTTAGTATTTTTGTTTAGTGCTGTTGATGGTGTTGAACCACAATCAGAAACTAACTGGAGACTTGCTAACAATTACAACGTTCCAAGAATTGGTTTTGTAAATAAAATGGACAGACAAGGTGCTGATTTCTTGAACGTTGCAAAACAAGTAAAAGAAATGTTAGGTAGTCATGCACTGCCATTGCAGATTCCAATTGGAAACGAATCAGAATTTAAAGGTGTGGTTGATTTAATCAACTTCAAAGGAATTATTTGGAATGAAGAGGATCAAGGAATGACTTTTGAGGAAGTTCCAATTCCAGAGGATGTATTAGAAGAAGCAACTCAATACAGAGAAGAGTTGTTAGAGGCGGTTGCTGAATTTGATGATAGATTGATGGAGAAATACTTTGAAGATCCTGAGTCTTTGACTGAGAAAGAAGTATTGAATGCATTAAGAGAAGCTACTATTGCTGGAAAGGTTGTTCCTTTGATGTGTGGTTCTGCCTTCAAAAACAAAGGAGTGCAATCAATGCTTGACATGGTAATGGAGATATTACCATCTCCAATGGATACTGAAGCTATTATTGGAATAAATCCAAAGACAGAGGAAGAAGAGAGCAGAAAGCCTTCTGCTGACGAACCATTTACAGCATTAGCTTTTAAAATCGCTACCGACCCTTTTGTGGGTAGATTGTGTTTTACAAGATCTTATGCGGGTGTACTTCCTGCAGGTTCATATGTTTTGAATACACGTACTGGAAACAAAGAACGTATTTCAAGAATCTTTCAGATGCATGCTAACAAGCAAAATCAAATTGACGAGTTAGGTTGTGGAGATATAGCTGCTTTAGTAGGATTTAAAGACATTAGAACAGGAGATACACTTTGTGATGTGAAGCATCCTATAGTTTTGGAATCAATGGACTTCCCTGATCCAGTAATTGGAATTGCAATTGAGCCAAAAACTCAAGCCGACATTGAGAAATTGGGTGTTGGTTTAGGAAAGTTAAGTGAGGAAGATCCAACTTTGACCATTCACACTGATGACGATTCTGGTCAAACAGTATTGAGTGGGATGGGTGAATTGCACTTGGATATTATCTTAGACAGGTTACGAAGAGAGTTTGGAGTTGAATGTAACCAAGGTGCTCCGCAGGTAACGTATAAGGAAGCAATTACAGCAAGTATCGATCACAGAGAAATATTTAAAAAACAATCTGGTGGTAGAGGTAAGTTTGCTGATATAAAAGTAATTATCGAGCCAAGGACCGACGAAAAGGAAGGTTTAGAGTTTATTAATAAAATTAAAGGAGGTAACATTCCTAAAGAATTCGTCCCGTCAGTGGAGAAAGGATTTAAAGAAGCTATGCTTAATGGCCCTTTAGCTGGTTATCAAATGGATAGTCTAAAAGTAACTTTAACTGATGGTTCTTTCCACCCAGTGGATTCGGATCAATTGTCGTTTGAGTTAGCAGCAAAACTGGCATTTAGAAACGCAATTCCTAAGGCAAGTCCTGTTATTTTGGAACCAATAATGAAAATTGAAGTGGTTACTCCTGAAGTGAACATGGGTGACATAGTAGGTGATTTGAATAGAAGAAGAGGTTTGGTTGACGGAATGGATGACAAAGCGGGAGCTAAGGTGATTAAAGGAAAAGTTCCTTTGTCTGAAATGTTTGGATATGTTACGGCATTGAGAACTATGTCTTCAGGAAGAGCATCTTCATCTATGGAGTTTTCAAACTTTGATGCATGTCCAAGAGGTATAGCTGATGAGGTGATAGCGAAAGCAAATGGAAAAGTAACTGCTAAATAGAAAGTATTTAGAATTTAGAATTTAATATACGATGAGCCAAAAAATTAGAATAAAATTAAAGTCTTACGATCACAATTTAGTTGACAAGTCAGCTGAGAAAATTGTGAAAACAGTGAAGTCAACTGGAGCTGTAGTAAATGGACCAATTCCATTACCAACTCACAAGCGAATTTTTACTGTGTTAAAAGCGACACATGTGAACAAAAAGGCGAGAGAGCAGTTTCAAGTAAGTTCGTATAAAAGATTGATGGATATATACAGCCCTTCGTCTAAAACGGTTGATGCATTAATGAAGCTTGAATTACCAAGTGGAGTTGAGGTAGAAATCAAAGTATAGTTAATAGAGTAATTAAGATAAGATAAGCACAAACTTAAAAAGTTTATTCGATGTCAGGAATAATAGGTAAGAAAGTCGGAATGACTAGCATATTTAGCCCAGAGGGAAAGAACACCCCTTGTACGGTTATTCAAGCAGGTCCTTGTTTTGTAACGCAAGTTAAAACTTCCGAAACAGATGGTTACAACGCTGTTCAATTAGCGTATGGTGATAAAAGTGACAAGAACGTTACAGCTGCAAGAGCAGGTCACTTCAAAAAAGCAAAGGTTTCTCCAAAAGCAAAATTAGTTGAATTTGACGGTTTTGATGATAAGCAGCTAGGCGATGAAATTTCTGTCGAACTATTTCAGGAAGGTGAATTTGTTGACGTTAGCGGGGTTTCAAAAGGAAAAGGTTTTCAAGGAGTTGTTAAAAGGCACAATTTTGCCGGTGTAGGTGGTGCAACTCATGGTCAACATAACAGATTAAGAGCTCCAGGTTCAATTGGTGCAGCATCTTGGCCAGCGAGAGTTTTTAAAGGAATGAAAATGGCTGGTAGAATGGGTGGAGATTCTATTAAAATGGAAAATTTGAAAGTAGTAAAAGTACTTGCAGAAAAAAACATACTTGTTGTTTCTGGTTGTGTTCCAGGTGCAAAAGGATCATACGTTATAATCGAAAAGTAAGATGGAATTAGCAGTATTAGATAAACAAGGAAAAGACACGGGTAGAAAAGTATCGTTGTCAAAAGCAGTATTTGCTGCCGATGATAATGACCACGTAGTATACCTAGATGTTAAGCAGCATTTGGCTAATAAGAGACAAGGGACTCATAAGGCAAAAGAAAGATCTGAAATAAGAGGTAGTAGAAGAAAGATTAAAAAACAAAAAGGTACTGGTGGAGCAAGAGCTGGGGATATTAAAAACCCATTGTTTAGAGGTGGAGGTAGAGTATTTGGGCCAGAGCCGAGAGATTACCGTTTTAAATTGAACAAAAAAGTAAAATCATTAGCTAGAAAGACAGCACTGTCTAATCAAGCTAAAAATGATAAACTTCTTATTATAGAAGATTTTAATTTTGATTTACCAAAAACGAAAGAATTTGTTTCAGTATTGAATTCATTAGAATTAGCAGGAAAAAGAGTTACTGTGGTATTGAATGAATATGACAGAAACGTTTATTTGTCTTCAAAAAATATTCAAAAAGTAACGGTGTTAAGTGTGAAAGAACTTAATACTTACGATTTGATGAATTGTAATAAATTAATTCTTGCTGAAAGTTCAGTGAGTTCAATTGAGAAAGCACTTAGCTGAAATAAGGCTAAAAAAAGGTTAGAAAAATGAGTTTGATAGTAAAACCAATCATAACAGAAAAAGCAAATGCTCTCACAGAGAATTTGGGACGGTACTCGTTTGAAGTTCATAAAAACGCAAACAAGGTCGAAATTAAAAAGGTTATTGAGCAGACATATGGTGTGACAGTTGAAGCTGTTAATACTATGAGATATGCAGGTAAGCTTAAGAGAAATAAAAAAACATGGCAGCTAGATGGTAAAACAGCATCTTTCAAGAAGGCCATTGTCACTTTGAAAGAAGGTGATGTAATAGATATTTACGGTAATATTTAGAATAATGGCATTAAGAAAATTTAGACCAATAACACCAGGTCAAAGACATAAATTAGCTACTACCTTTGAAGAAATTACAAAGAGTACGCCTGAGAAGTCTTTGTTGCTTAAGCATAATAACAAAGGTGGAAGAAATGACACTGGAAAGATGACCATCCGAAATGTTGGAGGGGGGCACAAGAAAAGGTACAGAATAATTGATTTTAAAAGAACTAAGCATGGAATTCCAGCTACAGTAAAATCAATTGAGTATGACCCGAACAGGACCGCTAGAATTGCATTATTATATTATGCAGATGGTGAAAAAGCATACATTATTGCACCAGCAGGTTTAGAAGTCGGAGCAAAATTGCAGTCAGGAAAAGATGCTGTTGCTGAAGTTGGAAACGCTTTGCCATTGTCAGAAATTCCTTTAGGTTCCTTAATTCACAATATCGAATTACGTCCTGGACAAGGAGGGATCATGGCTAGGAGTGCAGGGACTTACGCCCAGCTATCTGCAAGAGACGGAAAGTTTGCAATTATTAAAATGCCTTCAGGTGAAACAAGGCAAATCTTGATTACCTGTTTAGCTACTATTGGTGTAGTATCAAATTCAGATCATCAACTTGAAGTCAGTGGAAAAGCTGGTAGAAGTAGGTGGCAAGGTAGAAGACCAAGAGTAAGAGGTGTTGCTATGAATCCTGTTGATCACCCAATGGGTGGAGGTGAAGGAAGGTCTTCAGGAGGGCATCCAAGATCTAGAAATGGTATACCTGCTAAAGGTTTCAAAACTAGGTCACTAAAGAAAGCATCGAGTAAATACATCATTGAAAGGAGAAAAAAATAATATAAAATGGCAAGATCGTTAAAAAAACCACCTTTTGTACATTATAAGTTAGCGCTTAGAGTTGCTGCAAGTCAAGAGTCTGGAAAAAAGAGTGTGATAAAAACATGGTCAAGAGCATCTATGATTACTCCTGATTTTGTTGGAATGACAATAGCAGTGCATAATGGAAATAAATTTATTCCTGTTTATGTAACAGAAAATATGGTTGGGCATAAATTAGGTGAATTTGCTCCAACGCGTACATATAGAGGACACATCAAGAAAGGTAAAAAATAAAAACACTTAATAATGGGTGCTAGAAAAAAAAATAAAGCTGAGGAAATGAAGGCAGCTCGTAAAGAACAATACTTTGCGAAGCTTAATAACTGCCCTACCTCACCAAGGAAGATGAGATTAATTGCTGATTTAGTAAGAGGTATGGAAGCGTTCAAAGCGTTAAATGTACTGCAGTTTACTAAAAATGTAGCATCTTTGAAACTTGAAACATTGTTGAAATCAGCAATACACAATTACGAAGCTAAAACTGGTGAATCTCCGGAAAGCGGAGATTTGTTTATTTCTTCGGTATTTGTTGATTCTGCAAGAATGTTAAAAAGAATTCAACCAGCTCCTCAAGGAAGGGCTCACAGGGTTAGAAAGAGATCTAACCACGTGACATTGTTTGTTAATAAATTAGAAAAGTAAGATACGATGGGACAAAAGACTAACCCTATAGGAAATAGATTAGGAATCATCAGAGGATGGGACTCAAATTGGTACGGAGGTAGAAACTTTGGTGATAAACTGGTAGAAGATTTTAAGATCAGAGAATACATTAGAGCACGTCTGTCTAAAGCTTCAGTTTCAAAAATAATCATTGAGAGGACAATGAAACTTGTGAGTGTCACAATTCATACAGCTCGTCCGGGGATTATCATTGGAAAAGGAGGTCAAGAAGTAGACAAGCTTAAAGAAGAACTAAAAAGAATTTCCAATAAAGAAGTTCAAATTAACATCTTCGAAATAAAAAGACCGGAATTGGATGCTAAATTAGTGGCTGACAGTATCGCAAGACAAATAGAGGGAAGAGTTGCTTTTAGAAGAGCTATGAAAATGAGTATCGCTTCAACCATGAGGATGGGCGCTGAAGGAATCAAGATACTTATTTCGGGCAGATTGAATGGAGCTGAAATGGCGAGATCTGAGTACAAAAAGGATGGTAGGATTCCTTTACATACATTTAGAGCTGATGTTGATTACGCTCTTAGTGAAGCACAAACTACTTATGGAAAAATAGGAGTGAAGGTGTGGATCTGTAAAGGTGAACGTTACGGAAAAGTTGACTTGTTTGCCGCTTTGGATGCTGGAAAAAAGCAAGGAAAAGGAAGAGGTCAAGGACAGGGACAGGGACA